>NZ_JCAUBA010000010.1:0-238771 GCF_059692235.1 Paenibacillus sp. J2R1T-4
GTTTCTGTATTTGAAGGAATTTGAGAGCATAGAACAATTCAAACAAGAACTAGATAAATATATTGAATACTATAATCACAAACGAATTAAGTCAAAACTAAAAGGCCTGAGCCCGGTACAATACCGAATTCAGACCTCACATTCCGCTTAACAAAATAAACTGTCTAACTTTTAGGGGTCACTGCAGTATCGGACGGTTTTTCTTTATCCACTCCTTATTTATAATAATTATAATTAAGTATTGACTATAATTAATCGCCTATATTATAATGATTGTAATTTAGTAGTGAATATAACTAAAGTAAAGAAAGGAGCTTGCGAATGTACGACGTGATCATTATAGGCGGAGGACCGGCTGGTTCTTCGGCTGCATTATATACGGCCAGAGGCGGCTTCAAGACGCTCGTGATTGATAAAGCTCCAAATGCAGGAGCTCTGGCCTTGACCCATAAGATAGCCAATTATCCAGGCGTTGAAGGGGAATGGACGGGTAAGGAGTTGCTCGACCGATTCAGACGTCAAGCGCAATCCTTTGGTGCCGAATATGTACAAACGACTTTAACAGCCGTTGATGTAGAAGATGAAGTGAAAATGGTGTTCACGGCGGACGGTATTTATGAGTCCAAAGCAGTCATTATTGCAACTGGCTCCAAAGGCCGTAATCGGATGCTTCCAGGTGAAGAACGGCTGCTTGGCAAGGGCGTCAGTACTTGCGCGACTTGTGACGGGGCTTTTTTTACAGGCAAGAAGGTTGCTGTCATCGGTGACTCGGAAGAGGCGGTAGACGAGGTTCTTTCACTGGCCAAATATGGAGTGGAGATAGATTTCTTTATCCCGCGGGCTGAACTTCAAGGTGAAGCGGAGATGCCTGAGGTACCTAATACTCGCACTCACTTCCGTACCCGACCTCTTGAAGTAGTTGGAGAGCAGAGGGTTGAGGGACTTCGCGTCCGCCGCCCTTCTGGAGAAGAGGAGATTGTGGAAGCTGACGGAGTGTTCGTATTCCTGTCGGGCAGCAAGCCAGGGACAGACTTCTTGCAAGGACAAGTCCCCTTGGATGAGGAAGGCTTTATGGTGCTGGATTCCCTTATGCAATCCCCTGTTCCCGGTGTATTCGGGGCGGGTGAGGTAAGGCGAACACCAGTCAAGCAAGCCGTTGTAGCAGCAGCAGATGGCGCCATAGCAGCTATGGCTGTAGACAAATTTATGAACAAGCGGACCCAAGTGCTCCCGCAGTACAAATAACAGTCCTAAGCCCAATCAGGAAAAGGAGAGAGAATTCATGAGTCAAGTAACAGAGCAAGCAATTGTATATTCGAGCACCAATTGCCATTATTGCGCCCAGCTTAAACAATATTTGCAGGACCAGGGCGTTACTTATGAAGAGCGCAACATAGATACCAGCGAAGAATACGCTAAACAACTTTCATATTTGGGCATGATGTCAGTTCCTGTTACGGTCATTGGTGAGATGACTATTCTTGGTCTTAACCCAAGCCGTATCAAGAAAGCATTGGCCGCATCTGCGACAGCACCACAACTCAACTAACCCAACAACTAGGAGGATACAACAATGACACAAACATTAACTGCACAACCGGCTGTAGTAAAAATGGGTTTACCTGCCCCTGATTTTTCACTATTATCAACGAAGAACCTGGACACCTTGAGTGAAAAAGTAAGCTTAGAGGATTATCGAGGCAAATGGCTGCTTTTCTTCTTCTGGCCGTTCGATTTTACATTTGTTTGCCCGACAGAGATCATCGCATTCAGTGATCGATATGATGAGTTTCTTGATTTCGATTGTGAAATTGTAGGGGCTTCCGTGGACAGTGTTCATACTCATCGCGCCTGGATGAATACGCCTCGAGATGCAGGCGGGATTGGTCCAATCCGATATCCTATCGGCGGAGACGTTACTAAGGCTGCCGCGCATGCTTACGGAGTACTTGATGAAGAAACGGGAGCAGCACATCGCGGATTGTTCATCATAGACCCCGAAGGGATCCTCCGATACCAAGTGGTAACCGATATGAATGTCGGCCGCAGTGTGGATGAGACGCTTCGTGTACTTCAAGCCCTTCAGGCGGGCGGATTGTGTCCTGCTAACTGGAAACCAGGTCAAGCAACCTTGAACGGATAAACGGAGTGAACGGTCCCAAGTAACGCATGCATGTGAATATGTATGCCTTACTTGGGATTTTTTCTGAACACTGGCAAATAAGGCTTAAGTTCGTTATGATGAAACGAGGGAATTATTACGGTGAATCAGAGGAGTGTGGGACAGCTATGTTTCGAACGTACGGAGCCCTAGGAAGCGTTCTAGCTTTGCTAGCCGTAGCGCTAGGCGCATTCGGTGCGCATGGTCTGGAGGATGTCATTGACGATGACCTTCTGTCCGCTTTCAAGACTGGAGTGCAGTATCATATGTTTCACGCTTTGGGACTTCTTGTCCTAGCTATTGCGGCTGATAAGCAAGGGGAGACCAAGGCATTGCGATGGTCAGCAAGACTGCTCACCATCGGTATTGTTTTATTCTCAGGCAGTTTATATGTAATGGCCGTAACGGATATTAGACCGCTTGGTGCTATTACACCATTAGGAGGAGTCTCCTTCCTTGCAGGCTGGGCATTGTTGGCGAAGAGTTTCTTGAATCGCAAATAGTATCCTATAATTGCATACCGCTCTTAGCAACGGCCAAAAACCCTCTGAAGATGAATATCTTCAAAGGGTTTTTGGCATAACGTATCGTATATCTTAGCAGATAAAGTTACAGGATCAATAAAAACCTCCGCCGTAACCGCCATACCCATACCCGCCGTAACCACCATACCCAGGATATCCGCCGTACCCGCCGCTAAAAGTGCCTACTGCCAATAAATCGAATAGAACCAAAGGAATAACTGCTTTGGTTTTTACTTTCTTATTCTTCGGAAGCTCCAGGATCAATTCATTTCCCCTAATACCTCTAAGAATTCCCGAAACTTTAGCCCCGTCCTTTTTCACCGCATAAATTGGTTTGCCAATAAGCTTCCGTACTTGTGCTTTGGAAACTGTAGATTTCATGCAAAGCCCTCCTTTCTATGAAGCTACTCTATCTTATTCCTGAAGCAGTCGAATTGCTTGGACTGACGGACTAAGAATAGTAGATCCATAGAAGAGAGCGTATACGTGATGCGGCTTGTTAAACTTTATGAGCTACCATATCTTCTATTTCGTTCAACTTAAAAGAATATACTCTCTTCTCGTCTACGTGATAGATTGTCAATTGAGAGTTAGAGGCGTCGAAATTCAAAATTCTGCAAGGCATGCTAAGCTTTACTCCCTTGGCTTTTACAACGGTTAACCGGATAAGTGTCCCGCTCTGTCTGTACTCTTCGAGCAGCTCGGATTGGAGCTTATCCTTATCAGCATCCGTATAAACTTTGGTTGCTTTTGTCGGAGCAGAGGCAGGAGCAGGAGTAGGAGCAGGGGGATGGGCAGATGCAGAATTTGGTGCCGGTGCAGGAATTTGAGTATTTACGATTGGCGTTGGCTGTTTGGCAGTCGGTCCCTTTCCTTTGGAAGCAGCAGGTGCTGCATTGGAGGTTGGAGCGGCTTGCAGAGCAGCTTCAATGATTTTGCCCAACTCCATTCCACCTGTAATCCTGAAGTCCTTCACCTTCTCATGATTCAACACTTGCATGAGTGCTGCAATCGCTAGAGCATGGGAGGAATTCTCAAGGAGAATTTCCACTTGAAACAAATGATTTTTGTTTTCCGTTGCTGGCGTATTGTTTCCCATTGTTCCCACGTCCTATGGCTAAATTTCTATTATTACTATACCTAATTCTCGATTGGTTGAGTACTGAGAAAAGATGAAAATCTAGAAATTGTTGCGTTCTAATCAAGATAATTGCGGATGCCGCGGCATATGGAGCGCATACAATAAAAGATCAAGATTCGTGTTAAGGAGGATTGCAAGATGATTAACGCCAAACCGATCCAAATTGGCCATCACACTGTAATGGGAATCACCGTAGAACTTCCCAAGACTACACTTATCATCGTAACGACGGATAAAGGTTATATCATGTGCGGCGCCTTGGATGTGGCACTGTTGAACGAGAAGCTGAGAGCGCGAAATATCGTCGCTGGAAGAGCAACAGGGGTAAGGACGCTGGAAGACTTACTGGATGCCCCGTTGGAATCTGTAACACATACGGCAGAAGAGATGGGAATCGTTCCTGGAATGAAAGGAAGCGAAGCAATATTAAAAATGCTATGATTCAGAACGAGAACCTTCTCGTTCTTTTTTTGTGATTTTAAGCGGTCCTATACATTATAGTTGCTGGAGGTGAAATCGGCTAGGGGAAGTATTTACAGATCTAGGGGCGGGGGGAGATTGACATGCAGAACGGTATTGTTCCAACTATATCCCGACCTACATCAGGCCGCATGGAGCGGCCTCAATCGTAATATAGGGTATTAATGGTTAGCGCGCTACTCGCTCGTCTCGGATACAGCTTGCGAATTTCTCTGCTTCTTCGGGGGTAAGGGGCAATCCGTCAAGCGTAACCTGATAATTCGAATCCGGATATTCAGCCAGATCTACGGCAATTACGCTATTCTTTGAAAGAGAAGGATCGTCAGTCCGGCATAAAATATAATCAAGTGATACTTGATAGTAATCTGCAATCGTACATAAGGTTAAGTAATCGGGTTCTCTCCGGTTCGTCTCGTAATGAGAGAGGGCGGCACGGGAAATGCCGAGCTTACCTGAAAGTTCTTCTTGGGTAAGGCCAACCTTATCGCGCAGGCCAGCCATTCGTTCTCCGCAATGGATCATCGGTGTTTCCTCCTCTTCCTATGTCTTTGTATATACTTAAGCCTATATAGATAATTTCGAAACATAAGCAGGAATTGTGGGGGGAGAGAGCTCGCTTAACATATTCACAGAGCTGTAGAGCTGTAGTCTAACCGCTATATAAATAACCGTTAGGGCTGTGCCTGCAAGCACCCCCTAACGGTTATTTAGAACTGTTTAATTGTTGTTGAATAGGGTTGGCAAGGTTTCGGAGTATGGGGCTCGGACGATTCCCTTCTCCGTAATAATAGCCGTAACATACTCATTCGGCGTAATATCGAAGGCCGGGTTGTATACCTTGACCCCTTGCGGGGCAGTGCGTTTTCCGAAGCCTTGTGTAATCTCATCCTCATGACGCTCTTCGATCGGGATTTGCTCACCTGTTGGTGTACTGAGGTCAATTGTAGACATTGGGCAAGCGACATAGAAAGGAATGCCATGTGCTTTGGCAAGAACGGCAACGCTGTACGTACCGATTTTGTTGGCTACGTCTCCATTGGCTGCTACACGATCCGTTCCTACGATGACAGCTTGAATCCAACCTTTGGACATGACCATGCCGGCCATGTTGTCACAGATCAGTGTCACATCGACCCCTGCTTGCTGCAGCTCGAACGCTGTCAACCGGGCGCCCTGCAGCACCGGACGCGTCTCATCTGCGAAGACACGCAGATGAATGCCGCGCTCTAGCGCCAAATACATAGGCGCAGTAGCAGTGCCATACTTCGCCGTGGCCAAGCCTCCGGCGTTACAGTGCGTGAGGACGCCCATGCCGTCCTCGAACAGCGCGAGCGCATGCTCGCCGATCAGCCGGCACGTCTCCTCATCCTCAGCCTGAATCTGCACGGCCTCGTCGAGCATCGCGGCCTTCAGCCGCTCCAGATCGGTCTCGCCTTGCTCGCGCACAAGGGCAAACGCGCGGCGCTTCATGCGGTCCAGCGCCCAGAACAGATTGACCGCAGTGGGTCGCGACGTGGCCAGATAATCGGCCTTCCGCTCCACTTCGGTCAAGAAACGCTCCCCAGCGTCCACGCCATTGGTAACGTCTCGTACGCCCAAATAAATCCCGTAAGCTGCCGCAATACCGATGGCGGGAGCGCCGCGCACTTTCAGATGGCGGATGGCTTCCCATACATCCTCCGCGGTAGTCAGCTGCAAATACACGATCTCCTCCGGCAGCAGCCGTTGATCGAGCAAATCCAGGTGCTCACTTGCCCAACGAACGGACTGCAGGGGTGTGCGCGCTTCGCTTTCCAATACCAATTTATCGTCATTCATGATCTGTCCAACCTCCTTGTTCACTAGCTTACAGCTGCCTTCGCAATCCCCAACACCTCATCGATTGAGGTAGCTTGACGATGGTGTTTGATCAACGCTTTGCCAATTGTAAGGGCAATACGCTGAGCGCGTTCTTTGCTGGCTGCATCCGCAATTTTATCAATATCCGCTACATGGGCCAAGCCTACAACACGGCGAACCATTTTGCAACCCGCGTATCCGAATGTGTCTTGCAGCAATTGGTTCAAGTAAATATCTTGAAAGCCCGGTGTGCGCGAGATTCGATCAACCGTATGGTTGTCCCACAAAGCACGGAACTTTTGCTCGAAGCCTGTCCAGACCTGCTTGATCGTGTCTAGCAAATATTGGCGGAATTCGGTGCGATGCTCGTCCGTCTCGCTCAGGCCTTCTTGCCCGGCAAAGTTAAGCAGCAGATTGCCGATCACCGCGCCAATATCAAAGCCCATTGGCCCGTAAAAAGCGAATTCAGGATCAATGACTTTTGTTGATTCCGAAGTAATGAATACACTTCCCGTATGAAGATCACCGTGAAGCAAGGCTTGCGCGTTCGTCAAGAAGCCATGTCGCAGCCGCGCGACTTCAAGATGGAGCTCTGAGTCAGACCATAATGCTTCCGCCTCAGTCCGAATCGCCTCATCGAAACTGTTGTTAGGCGAATTGGTATAAGGATCATCGAAGATCAAATCTTCGGTTATTTTGCACAGCTCCGGGTTGATAAACTGCTTGACCTGGGATTTTTTGTCCTGCTGATTCATTCCAAGATCGGATGTGTAATATAAAGTATGGGCTAAAAACGTGCTGATATGGTCGGCGAACAATGGATATTGGTTGCCTTCCATAAGCCCCTTCCGCATAATAACGTGATCGCTCAAGTCCTCCATTACCGTCAATGCCAGGTGCGGAACGTATGTGTATACATTCGGTACCAGGTTCGGACACAGCTTGCCCTGAATCTGCAGCACTTCACTCTCAATTCGGGCACGGTCCAGCGTAAGCGGCCATGATTCCCCGACGACTTTGGCGTAAGGCAGCGCTTGTTTCAAGATCACACTTGCGGAAGAATGGCGATCCTGAATGTGAAATACCAAGTTCAAGTTCCCGTCCCCTATCTCACGGCTTGTCAAGTCCGCATCGGGTTGAAACAAATCCGGAATCGTCCGGGAAAAGGCTATCGCCTCAAGTTCTGTTAATGGGTGATAATGCGTCATAAAAGCACCTCCATACGTATTCTTCACCTAGTATAAGCTATAACCTAATGTGTGCAAATACCAGAGCACATAATAGGAGCGATTTTGTGTAACCCTAAACCCAACAATTATTATACAAGGAGGCGTTACAAAATGGTCAAGCAAGCAGTAGCAACCATGTCCATAGTCGAGATTCTTAACAAGCAGGTAGCCAATTGGAGTGTTATGTACATGAAGCTCCACAGCTTCCACTGGTTTGTAAAGGGGAAAGATTTCTATACACTGCATGTCAAATTCGAAGAGCTCTATAATGAAGCTACACTGATCATGGATGAAGTGGCTGAACGTATATTGGCTATTAAAGGGAAGCCTCAGGCAACGCTTAAAGAACATTTGGCAACAGCTTCTATTAAGGAAGCTAAGGGCGATGAATCGCCGGATCAGATGATAAAAGCATTGATTGCGGATTTCCAGACCTTGGCTACAGAGCTTACCAAAGGCATTGAAGAAGCCGACGAGCAAGGTGACGCAGGTACAGCTGACATACTGACTGGCATTCAAACGAAGCTTGAGAAGCATGTCTGGATGCTGGAAGCTCTAATGTCCTGACCAGAATTCATTTGACTTAAATAATAGAACCCTTCGCCTTTACAATCAAAGGATGGAGGGTTCTAATTGCATGTCTGTCTAAAAGGTAAGAAGCGGGAGCTATAAGCTCTCCGCTTGCTGCAGCCCATTTTACCTCCGATGTTCGACCAAATCGATGGCGCCTAGCACAATATGAGCCAAACCGAAGCCGACGATGCCCCAACCTACGACAGGGAATTTCCCTCTCAACGCAACACCCGATGCCGTGACTGCCGTTCCCAATACCGCAGGTATAAGACCTTCTCTCATGCTGCTCACCTTCTTTTCATCGAAATGGAAAGGCCGGAATGCATCTTTAGGTTGCATTTGTGGATCGGATTGTATTCCTCCAGCGGGTTTGCATTGTTTTCCTCTGGAGCCTTATAATTTGAATGATGGAGGTGTGAGATGTCGATAATAGCGAATGTACAAGGAGCTGCTGAGGGTGTTGTGAAGGGGGCGGCTTTGAAAGAATGGGCGGTAGCCATACAGGCGCTCGAAGCGGGGCGTCAAATCGTAATTATGCGCAAGGGCGGGATCGTAGAAGAAACGCGTCATTTTGAGCTGCGGAATCTTGAGTTTTATTTGTATCCAACATACGAGCATCAGAAGAAGCATCTTCTCAAGCCATCCGATCAGGAACAGATTGACGTTACAATTGAAGGCTGGCATCCGGACAATAAGACGGTTTCCATTTCATGTTATGCGGAAGCCACAGATGATATCGAGATTTACAGCCAGGAAGAGCTGAATCGGATCAGGGGTCACCACATATGGACGGATGAATTCGCGGAGGAAAGGCTGAGATGGAAAAAGTCACAGCCCCTTCATTTAATTTTGTTAAGAGTGTACAAGCTCACTCACCCTGTGGAGGCGGAAATTCTACCGGAATACAATGGTTGTAAATCTTGGATCGATTTGATTCTTCCTTCAGAATCAGGATGCGAGGCTCAGCCCGTCTTATCCGATGAGGAATTTCAAGCCCAACGGAACGCTATCCTCGTTGCACTAGAGCACAATAAATAGAATGAAAAGTGCTTAGGCTTCTATTGTTGACTACAATAGGTTATAATGAAGTTATTATTGAGAATCAATGAGAATCATTTAATAATGATTCCAAATAACATGGTCGAAGGGAACGGTATAAACACAATGGCTAACACTCAATTTGTAATAGAAGGCCTAAAAGCTTCTATTGAAGACAAAGAAATTCTCAAAGGCATTGACCTAAAAATCAACGGCGGGGAAGTACATGCAATCATGGGACCGAACGGTACTGGGAAAAGCACACTTGCCTCTGCTTTAATGGGACATCCCAAATATGAGGTAACAGAAGGCACTGTAACACTTGATGGCGAGCAAGTGCTTGAGATGGCTGTAGATGAGCGCGCTCGCGCCGGTATGTTCCTGGCTATGCAATATCCTAGTGAAATCACAGGTGTTACGAATGCTGACTTTCTTCGCAGCGCCATTAATGCCCGCCGTGAGGAAGGCAGCGAGATTTCACTGATTAAGTTTATCCGTCAAATGGAAAGCAAGATGAAGCAGCTTGAGATGAACCCTGAATTTGCTCATCGTTACCTGAATGAAGGCTTCTCAGGTGGAGAAAAGAAGCGCAACGAGATTTTGCAGATGTTGTTGCTTGATCCGAAGCTCGTCATTCTCGATGAGATTGATTCCGGTCTCGATATCGATGCCTTGAGAATCGTTGCTGAAGGGGTTAATGCTATGCGCAGCCCTGATCGCGGATTCCTGATCATTACGCATTACCAACGGTTGCTGAGTTACGTGACGCCTGATTATGTTCATGTTATGATGCAAGGCCGTATTGTGAAGTCAGGCGGACCAGAGCTTGCTGAACGTCTGGAAGCCGAAGGTTACGATTGGATTAAGGAAGAGCTTGGCATTGTGGATGAAACCGTAGGTCAAGAAGTGTAAATACGAACAACCGATCAGGAGGATATGGAAATGAGTGTACAAACCGTTCTTCCAATCGACCGCGATTCCATTACACAATTGTCAGGCCGTAAGAACGAGCCACAATGGATGCTTGATCTGCGCGTGAAAGCATTGGAATCGGCGGCTTCATTGGAACTGCCGAAGTTAGAGAAAACAAGAATTGACCGTTGGAACCTTAGTTCTTTTGGTACTTATAAAGAAACCGAATTGGCAAGCAGCTCAGATCAGCTTGAGCAGCAAGTTCAGGACTTACTGCAAGCTGAGGGCGACTCAGTCAATGTTATCGTTCAACGCAACTCAGGAATTGCCTGGAAGCAAATCAGTGAACAGTTGTCAGCACAAGGCGTTGTGTTCTCCGATCTGGAGACAGCACTGCAATCCCATAGTGAGCTTGTTAAAAAATATTTTATGACGGTGGTCAAGCCTGATGAGAACCGACTCACCGCGCTGCATGCAGCTATGTGGAACGGTGGAGTATTCCTATACGTACCGCGCAACGTTCATGTAGAACTGCCGATTCAAGCCCTGTTCTACGCAGATGAAGCCGATACAGCATTCGCTCCTCATGTGCTGATCGTCGCGGAAGCGAACAGCTCCGTCACTTATGTGGATAATTATTTCTCCGCTGATGGATTGAACCTAGTTCACAACGGAGTTGTAGAGTTAGTTGTTCAAGCAGGAGCCAAAGTTACATTTGCATCCATTCACAACTTTGGAGTAAGCTCCACTGATATCACTTACCGCCGTGTATCGCTCGACAATGATAGCAAGGTAGAGTGGATTATCGGCGAACTGAATAGCGGCAATGCGATGGCTGATACAACCTCGATCTTGAAAGGCAACGGCTCCGATTCGGATGCTAAGGTCATCAGCATCGGGCGCGGCGAGCAGAAGCTTAATCAGACTACTCGCGCCATACACTTCGGTAAGAACACACCAAGCCAAATGATTACACGTGCGGTCATGAAGGAAGAAGCGACCGCTATCATAAACGGAATTACCAAGATTGAAAAGGGTGCAACTGGAGCGAATGGACAGCAAACCGAGCGGGTATTGATGTTAAGCCCAAGAGCACGCGGCGATGCGAACCCAATCCTTTTGATTGATGAGGACGATGTTAAGGCAGGTCATGCAGCGAGCGTTGGGCAAGTCAATCCGGAGCAAGTATACTATCTGATGTCTCGCGGTATATCGAAGGCTGAAGCAGAACGCTTGATCATTTATGGATTCCTGGCACCCGTCATTTCCGAAGTACCTCTTGCGAATGTCCGCAAGCAGCTTGAGGTGCTGGTTGAAAGGAAGCTGGGATAATGCTGAACAGCGCCGAGCTCCGGGAATTGTTCCCGATTCTTCATCAGGAAGTCAATGGTCATCCGCTCGTATACTTGGATAGTGCGGCTACTTCACAGAAGCCGCGTCAAGTCATCGATGCCCTCAAGCACTATTACGAGCTGGACAATTCTAATGTTCACAGAGGTGTGCATACCCTTGGTTCCCGGGCTACCGACGCTTATGAAGGAGCCCGCGACAAGGTAGCTGGTCTGCTGAACGCCGCACATCGGGAAGAGATCATCTTTACTCGCGGTACGACGACAGCAATTAACCTTGTGGCATCCAGCTACGGTCGGGAAATATGCCGTGAAGGTGACGAGATCGTCATTACAGTAATGGAGCATCACAGCAATCTCATCCCGTGGCAGCAGGTCGCTAAGGCGACAGGCGCTACGCTCAAATATATTCCTTTGCAAGACGATGGTTCCATCTCCTTGAAGGATGTAGAAGCGACGATTACCGATCGAACGAAGATTGTAGCGGTTGCGTATGTGTCGAACGTACTGGGCGTTACGAATCCAGTGAAAGAAATCGCCGCCATAGCTCACCGTCATGGTGCCAAGCTCTTAGTAGATGGCGCGCAGAGCACCCCGCATATGAAGGTTGATGTGCAGGAACTGGATTGTGATTTCTACACGTTGTCGGGCCACAAGATGTGCGGTCCTACGGGTATCGGCGCACTATACGGGAAGAAAGAGCTGCTTGAACGCATGGAGCCGATTGAATTCGGCGGTGAAATGATTGATCGGGTGGACCTTTACGATTCGACATTCAAGGATTTACCTTGGAAGTTCGAAGGCGGGACTCCGATCATCGCTGGAGCAGTAGGCCTTGGAGCAGCTATCGATTTCCTGCAGGAAGTCGGGCTGGATAACATTCTCGAACACGACAAGAGTCTTGCCGCTTATGCGGTAGATCGAATGTCAACGATCGAGGATCTCGTCATCTACGGTCCTCGTCAAAGCAGAGCAGGGCTAGTCACCTTTAATTTGGCTGATATCCATGCTCATGACTTGGCCACTGTAGTGGACTCAGAAGGTATTGCGATTCGTGCAGGCCATCACTGCTGCCAACCGTTGATGAAATGGTTGCATGCAAATGCTACTGCAAGAGCAAGCTTTTATTTGTATAACACAGAGCAGGATGTCGATCGTTTAGTCGATGCACTCGTTAATACTAAGAAATTTTTCGCATCTATCGGGGAATAAGCAAGACCATAATTAAGGGAGGGATTACAATGGCGAAGAAAATGCCAGAAATGGAAACCTATAAGTATGGATTTCGTGACGAGCATAAGTCGATTTTCCAATCAGGAAAAGGACTGACCAATGAAATCGTGGAAGAGATTTCCAGGATGAAAAACGAACCGCAGTGGATGCTTGATTTCCGCATGAAATCATTAGAGCTGTTCAGAGCGGCTCCAATGCCAACTTGGGGCGGCAACATGGACGATCTTGATTTCAACGACATTCAGTACTATGTCAAACCATCTGAGAAACAAGGTAAGACGTGGGAAGAAGTGCCGGAAGAGATTAAGAATACGTTCGACAAGCTAGGGATCCCGGAAGCGGAACAGAAGTTCCTTGCTGGGGTATCCGCTCAGTATGAATCCGAGGTTGTGTATCACAGCATGCAGGAAGACTTGGAGAAGCAAGGTGTTATCTTTACAGATACAGACACCGCGCTTCGTGAGTACCCTGAGTTGTTCAGAGAATACTTCGGGACGATTGTCCCGCCGACAGATAACAAATTTGCAGCACTGAACAGTGCGGTATGGTCAGGCGGAAGCTTCATCTACGTACCTAAAGGTGTTAAGTGTGAAGTTCCTCTGCAAGCCTATTTCCGGATTAACTCGGAGAATATGGGGCAGTTCGAACGTACTCTCATCATTACAGATGAGGATAGCCTGGTCCATTACGTGGAAGGCTGTACAGCTCCGATCTACAGCACGAACTCCCTGCATAGCGCAGTTGTAGAAATTATTTGTAAGAAGAATTCCCGTGCGCGTTACACAACGATTCAGAACTGGGCTCCGAACATTTATAACCTGGTTACGAAGCGTGCAGTTGCAGAAGAGAATGCCACAATGGAATGGGTCGATGGTAACATTGGTTCCAAACTTACGATGAAATACCCTGCCGTAGTACTAAAAGGCCGCGGCGCCAAAGGGATGGTATTGTCAATCGCCGTTGCCGGTAAAGGGATGCATCAAGATGCTGGAGCGAAGATGATTCACTTGGCACCAGATACAACTTCTACAATCGTATCCAAGTCGATCAGTAAACATGGCGGTAAAGTAACATATCGCGGTCTTGCTTCCTTCGGACGTAACTCCCAAGGCTCCAAGGCGAACATCAAATGCGATACGTTGATCATGGATAAACAATCTACATCCGACACGATTCCTTATAACGAAATCATGAACGACAATATCACATTGGAGCATGAAGCGACGGTGTCCAAGGTGTCTGAGGACCAATTGTTCTACCTCATGAGCCGCGGACTTACCGAAGCCGAAGCGACACAAATGATCGTAATGGGCTTCATCGAGCCTTTCACTAGAGAGCTTCCGATGGAGTACGCGGTAGAGATGAACCGTCTCATCAAGTTCGAGATGGAAGGTTCTATCGGTTAAGTCGCCATAAGCCTTATTACAGTAAGGCTCAAAGGCTGTTTAAATACTGGTCGAAATCGTTTGTGCCGATTTCGTGCCGATTCAGATTTTTCTTTTGGTGTAGGAGGCGAACTTTTTAAGTTCGTCTTCTTCTATTTTTTTGGTGATATCTAGGTAAGTATCAGCAGTCGTTTTGATCGTCTTATGCCCAAGTCTCTTCGATACAAATACCAGGCTTGCAGGTTATGATGGATCACTACCGGATGTTGTAATTCAGAGCCCATTTATTTGGGTACATGCCCTTATTTCGGTTCTCCACATAATATGGTGTAATCTAAACGAAGGGAGTTACACGAATGAGTCAAGAAAATATATATCAGCAAATGCAGGAAAGGGAGCCTCAGCAAACTGTACCTCAAGGAAGAGAATCTAATCCACATTATCCTCACCATGGACATCATCCTGGGCATCCTCATATGACGTATCATCATCACCATCACCATCACCATTACCACTATCACCATCACCATTTTCCAATGCATCACAAGACTCCGTAGACAGCTATTCTGTTTTTGGCGGAGTAATCTGTTCTGCGGCGGACAAATAAAAGCCACTAACGAATTTAATGTTCGTTAAGTGGTTTGTTTTTTGAGCATCTGTCTATTGAAACTTTTCGTCCCATAAAGAGGTCGTATGTTTTTGAATCGAACTAAGCGGAGCCGAGTAGTCTTGCCGAAGGTAAGTCTGCGAGGCGGAGTGCCTTTGTGCAGCGCTGATGATCAAGACAGTCTGTGTAGTCCGTAGGACGGAACAGTCTGTCTTGCGGGGGTTTATATCCCCCTCTTATTTCGGTGAGGGGTTACCGCCGTGATCCAGTTCCTTAGTGCAACGGTTACGGTCACCGTGCGAGGAGTGTCAACCTCTCATTTTGCTTTGCCCCGCAAAAGAGTCCAATGAATGGGTGGTTGATCATTAGGGAGGAAGGGAGTGTTCGAATGGAGGATGGTAATACTGTGAGAAATCCCTTTGTTTTCTCATTTCAGCAAAAGGGATAAGCTGTGACCATAAGTCGTCTTATGGAGCCGAGGCCGTTACAAGGTTTCTTTACAGAGACTAGCAAGAACGACAAAGGCAAAAGTCTCACACTAATACCATAACTGGGGTGAGTGCTCACACGCTACTCTGTGCCGCCAACCGTCGGTCGATGAATATACGTTTCACATTGTACTCACCTTCTCAATCAAGATGTACAACATTGGAGAGATAAACCAGCTTGTCCTACCCTTGCGACTTATGTGGGATTCTGGCATATCCCACCACCGGCAAACAGGTATGTTTTAGTGTCTGGTATCTCTCCAAGTCTTTTACAATTTCATCTTATCCTTTAATATATTCGGATTTACTGCGGATTCAACGGTCTCAAACCTATTTCTCCTTCTTCATTCCGCCCCCGTCCATAATCTATGATTACAAAATCAAGAGTTCGGTTGATCTTAAGGCTGTTTGCGATGTTTTTTATTACTTTCCTACGCTTCTCAGCAAATGTTGTGGCCTGTATCGGATGGATTGCCTTCTTAAACCCTTTTTCCATATATGATTGAACAGTCCCGTATTTTTTTCCTTCCAGGAACAACATCTTAGCAATCATAGCTTCATGCTGATCTCTGATGTTGTTAATCGCAAACCGGATGATATTTGTTATCGCCACGTACAACTTGTAGTAGGACTGCCTCTCATCCTTCAGGATAACTGCATTGGCCGTTACATCGGCTGTGAGCTCCTGTCCTGTGATCCGCTTTGATATCGATCCAGTCTACATAGCTGTTCAATAACCAGATGGTTTTTCTTATGTCTTCACCGGTCACATTATCAAAGAACTGAAGCTGCTGAATGAGTTCTATGTCTTTAGATCCTTCTTCTCTTACCTCAACGATGGTCATAGTGAATCATTCCTCCTTAGGTTCGAAAGGTATACTTACTCCTTCCAATGGATAATTCCACATCCCTAACTGCCCCTTTGCAGGTATATGTTCTATTGGTGTAACGTCTGATAATTCATAAGCGTATCGCCCAGGTGCATAAAGAGAACTGGAAGCCATTCTCTACAAGCATGCCACTCATTGACCATAACATATGGGTGGATGAAGTCTTGAAGAAGCACAACATCGAACAGCATTTAGCGGCTTGAGTGCAAACACAACCTATAGCATTGCTAATGATTGCTTAGTATCTGGAACGCTGTTAGTTGAAACTGGAGCAGGATCTTATACAACTGATCCAGCGCCTTCACCCCCGATCGGTAAGCTGAGTGTGGGTGGATCAGCTTTAGTCGGTAAGCAACTGAGCGTTAACTGGTCAAGCGTTTACCTAGCTACCTGCTATGATGTGTACGCAGACGGTTTTTGGAAAGCTTCCGTTTCTGGTACCTCAACAGTTATTCCGATTGATAAGGAATACTGGAATTACTCGATAACCATCGTACCTGCGAATGCATAAGGCTCCGGAACAACAAGTGATCCTTATATCATCAGATCGAAGGACGAAACGTTACCTTACGCTAACAGCATTAGCAAAATAACGTCCACCTCGACCTCGATTCAAGTCTCTGCATCTGGGTGGGACAATAACCCGACTCAGGGAAACGCTTCGGGGCTGAGCGGCTTCTATTTTTATAAGAATGGAGTCTATGATGGAGTAGCTTTTCAAAGCGGAGGGAGTGCCAGCTATAACTTCACTGGATTAGCAAGTGGAGGGACGTACACCTTATCAGCTTACGCATTTGATATTCAAGGGAACATTTCATTCTTATCTGCATCCGGTAGCTTTACCGCTAGCCCGGCAAGACCTACAAACTTCTCATGGACATTTACAAAATTGAGCGGGGCGAATGTTAATGTCTATGCTTTTGAATGGAATGATCTAGCCACAAAGATTAACCAGTTCAGGCTTATAAACTGCTGCCGGAATAATTGAATTCGGTGTTACCTCAGTACAGAAAAAAGCATTTTATCAAGCAATCCAACCATATATAACAACAGAAGATCAGCAACACGTATATGTAGAACCAAGACTTAAAGCAAGAGTTAAAATGAGGAACTGGACGAAAAATGGACTACTGAGGAGTTCCGTTTTTGTAGAGTTTAATATGAGTATATAGTCTGCAATACGGAGTGTGTTTTCACCTATTTTGTGAAAAAAAATGGCCGGTTCAAAGAACCGACCTACAGTAAGAGGAGTACTTATCATGGGATAATCCAGAGTGAAAGGAAAATTGAAATCAGTGTACGAAGAACCGCATTAGATGATTACACCGCGCAAAACAATGACTAACAGAATGAAAAGCACGAGAATGATCCCAACGCTAGTAAAGCCCCCGAAGGATCCTCCAATTCCACCATCAAATCCCATATTTCTTCTCCTCCTTTTATAAAGATAATGTAGTGTATGTGGGAGGAATCGATTCTGTATGGGTAAGTATTGCAGGTCAAATGCACAAATATGGTAAATATACTCGATGATATATTCCCAACAACAGATTAAGGATTTGTGAAAAGCTAAGGGGGCTACCACCGATACCGCTGCAGCTAAAAGTTCTTGTTTCCCTGACAATTTTCCGAGTTTTAATGAGAATCCGAGAAGCATTTTTTACACCTAACTGCGAACTTATTATGACAGATGCCCATACAATACATGGTCAAATGTCTATATCATCATAGTAGGAGGACAACACATATGGGCTTTCACGGAGGATTTGGTCACGGAGGACTCGGGGGATTTGGTCACGGAGGATTTGGGCATGGAGGATTTGGAAGCCCGTTTGGCTTTGGAGGATTTGGAAGCCCGTTTGGCTTTGGAGGATTTGGAAGTCCGTTTGGCTTTGGAGGATTTGGAAGTCCGTTTGGCTTTGGAGGATTTGGAAGTCCGTTTGGCTTTGGGGGATTTGGAAGCCCGTTTGGCTTTGGGGGATTTGGAAGCCCGTTTGGCTTTGGGGGATTTGGAGGATTTGGAAGCCCCTTTTTCCGCCAACCTAACGGTGTTTTCCAGCATGACGGCGCGGCCTCTTAGGAGGTCGCGTTTTTTATCGGGATCTCATTTGTAGAGGACTGGGCAGGAACCTAAATGAACTCGATAGTTTTTTCAATCATCTGTCAAAAAAAGTGAACCCTCCTTTCCGCATAATTCCGATTGCAGCGCACAACCTAATGGACAGACAAGGTTACGCTAATACAGAAGAAGAGGGAGGATGCTGAGGGTCATGACAATAGTGAACAGAGTGAAAAGATCAGGTAAAGCGGCATTACTTGTAACGATCCTGCTAAGCGTATCAGCATGCACAACTACCAAGCAGCCTGTGGAGCAGCAATCAGAGGGACAACAGGTTGTGCTGGAACAAGTGAAAAGCAACAAAGGCGTTCACATCTTGAGTGTTACCCCGTATGGGAGCGATGCAAGGATTCCAGTAAGGACATTTGAGAATAACCGGTACATTTCTGCCCAATTGTTAGCGGATGTGTTGGAATACAAGACGGTCTGGAACGAAGATATAATGAAACTAGGTGTTAACGGACCGGAATTTGAGCTGCAAGCCAATAATCAGAAGGCTCTCAAAGCCGATAAACCGATTCCGTTGGGATTACCTCCGGTGATGAAAGAGAACGCGTTGTACATCCCGGTTGACTCCTTGGCTGACTTATTCGGAAGCGATATGTCCTTTCGTTCGACAGATACAGAAGTTAGCGTCAGCCCCGCTCTAATACGGGTCAAGAGCCTAGAAGAGTATGTCGTGGATCCGCCGGCACCTCAAGAGGATATGTACTTCTGGGAAAAAGCAGCATTGAGCCCGGATCAGCCAACATTAGGCAGAGTTAGAGGTTCGCATTACAAACAGCCTGCAGCACTTAACGCCAATGGCGGGTTGGATTTCAATCAGATGGAGGCTACGGCCAAACGTTACCTCGGGATCAAATACCAATTCGGAACAGGTCCATTCTCAGAGACGGGCTACTTCGATTGTTCTTCCTTCATGCAATTTCTGTTCGCCAAGCAAAATGTGGATCTGCCCCGCACAGCAAGAGCGCAGGCAGAGGAAGGGACTAGTGTAAGGAAGGACGATATAAGGAAAGGGGATATGTTATTCTTCTATGTACCAGGAAGATTCCGTTCTGATGAGGTTGTGGGACACGTGGGATTGTACTTGGGAGATGGAATGATGATTCACTCCTCCCCCCAGCCTGAAGATGGCGTACAGTTAACAGATATAAATAAGCCTTACTGGAAAAACTCGTATCTCAAAGCAACTCGTATAACCCGCTAGCCACAAGCTTAGCTATATTATCCATTCATGGGATTCCAGGGGCCGAGCTGATGGCCCTTCCACTCCGAGCCGTCTTCCCATATTTCTTTTTTCCAGATCGGAACGATCTGTTTCAACCGTTCAATGGCATAACGGCTTGCTTCGTAACATTCCGCTCTATGGGGAGCGGCTACGGCAATAACGACACTGATCTCTCCAAGCGGTACAGCACCAAGCCGATGTGAGATCGCACATAGGGCGCCCGGCCAGCGGGCGTCTATTTCTTCGCCGATCTGCTCCATGGTCTTAAGAGCCATGGGTGCGTATGCCTCGTACTCAAGCAATGTAGTACGCTTTCCATTCGTATATTCCCTGGTTGTGCCAACAAACGCAATTACTGCCCCGTAACGGGAATCTTGTACTTTGGTGCAAGTTTCCTCTGTAGACAACCGTTCGTAGGTCAGGGTAAATAAGCCGTTGGGAGAAGACGATACGGTGGTGGAGTCGGCATCAGTAGGTTGTCCTCCTGATACGGGTGGAATTAGAGCGATTTCATCGGAAGGGGAAATGGCAGTATCGTCTGAAGCGTAGCTCTGATTGCGAGCGACGAACGATAGGCGTATTAACGAAGCCGCGCTTGGAAATTGTACACATAAAGTTTCCTTCAATTGCTGGACCGTTAGGGAATCATTGTCTAAGGATAGGCTCAGACGGCTCGTCCCGATTGCATCAGCTAATCCTGCAAACAATAAGATATTAATATTCACTGGCATAATCTCCTGCTCTTAGGATCGTTTTATTTTTATCGTACAGAAAGCGGAGTGGCATTGTCAATCAAAGCTCAGGCATACAATGAGTAATATCCCGTTCAAGGACGAGCGGCAGGAATTTACGTATCCTAAGACGAATCCTTTGAGGGATAAACTAAAAGCAAAGTGCGAATAGGAGGGGATTCGTTTGCCAGCGGAATATCAACAGTTGCATATCATCCATACGAACGATATCCACAGCCGATTCGAGCAAATGCCCCGTATAGCGTCTGCTATTCAATATTTGAAGCAATCGAGACCAGTCGAGTCTGTCATTACGTTAGATATCGGTGATCATATGGATCGTATGCGTGTAGAAACGGAAGGCAGTATGGGAGCAGCCAACATAGCTGTATTGAACGCTACCGGCTATGACGCGATTGTGCTTGGTAATAATGAAGGTCTTACATTCCCAAAAGACACGATCTCCGCAGCCTATCACGGCAAGGCGCAATTTGCTGTGCTTGGAACAAACTTGTTAGAGCTGGAAACTGGAAAACAAGCAGAATGGATGGTTCCCTCACTCGTAATCGAGCAGGGCACATTGCGGATCGGTATCGTTGGAGTGACAGCCTACTATGAGAGCTTCTATACTTTATTGGGCTGGTCAGCTCTTGAACCGATTCAGGCGATAGCGGATGAAATTTACAAGCTAAAGAAGGAGTGCGGCGTTCATATTACAATTGTGATGTCGCATCTAGGGCTGAGACAGGATCGTTTGTTAGCTCACAAGGTGGAGGGCATTGACCTGATTCTTGGAGGTCACACCCATCACTTGCTTGAACAACCTGAGCGGGAGGGGAATACGTGGCTTGCCGCTACAGGAAGTCTAGGCAAGTACGTAGGGGATATTACGCTTGGGTATGATTTTCGTACCGGAACCGTGACGTTGGAACAGGGATGTTGTCTTTTGGCTGACGATTTTCCTGCAGATGCGCAGGTGGCTGATTTGATTGAAGATTATCGTGTGCTTGGATATAACAAGCTGGAGCAGCCGGTTGCGCATCTTCATACAAGTCTTGCCATCGATTGGTATGGGGAATCAGAGCTGGGCAATCTGTTGGCCTCAGGTATTCGAAGGTGGACGGGGGCTGAGATCGGTCTGGTCAATGCAGGACAGCTCCTGAATGGGTTGGAAGCCGGCCCGGTTACAGCAGGACAATTGCTTGGTATGTGTCCTTCGCCGATCAATCCTTGTCTGACTCTTCTAAAGGGCAGCGACATTATGCAGGCTCTGGAAGAATCCTTGTTGGCGGAATACTATGAGCACCCGATTCGCGGTTTTGGTTTTCGGGGTAACGTGTTAGGGGTACTTTGTGTAAGCGGGATTCGAATTGAGTATGACCCTGATGGCGTGTCGATGAACAAAATACATAGGGTTTTCTTCAACGGATTACCACTTGATTTGGAGCATATGTATCAGGTCGGTATGATCGATATGTTTACGTTCAACAGTGGTTATACTTCATTAAGCCATGGAATGGACACCCGTTTTTTTCTCCCTGAATTTATTCGGGACGTGTTGAAGGAACAATTGCAGCGACCGGATGAGTTGATCCATTGCTCGGAACGTTGTTGGGTCGCTAGCCGTTAGATGGATGAAGCTGAAGGAGGATATAGTCATTTATGTACGATCTGTGGATTGCGATTATTATTGGGATTGTTGAAGGGTTAACTGAATTTTTACCGGTTTCATCTACAGGGCATATGATCCTTGCAGGACATATGCTTGGTTTTGAAGGGGACAAGGCAGAGACATTCGAGGTTGTCATACAGCTTGGGGCTATATTTGCGGTAGCTATAATTTATTGGCGCAGAGTGCTGAGATTGTTCGGGTTCAAAGATCAAGTGTCGCGAGCGAAGCCGCAAAAAATTAATTTACTGCATATCCTTATTGCCATTGTGCCTGCCCTGGGACTTGCGTTCCTGCTGCGGGATCAAATCAAGCTGTTATTTTCACCAGAAACGGTCGTAATCGGACTCATTGTCGGCGGTATCTTTATGATTATTGCAGAAAAGCAACAACCTCAGATTACAGCCACGGACATGGACCAATTGTCGTACCGTCAAGTTCTGTTCATTGGGATTGCCCAATGTTTGTCACTTTGGCCGGGGTTCTCTCGTTCTGGTGCGACAATTGCAGGCGGGATGATGGCTGGGGCAACAAGAGCAGCTGCGGCAGACTTTACATTCCTGATCGCTATTCCGGTTATGTGTGCGGCTACCGGTTACGAGCTGTTAAGCAGCTATGATCAGTTCACCTCAGCAGATATCGGATTTTTTGCAACGGGTTTTATTGTATCCTTCCTTGTAGCGCTGCTCGCGGTTGTTACTTTTATTAAACTGGTTGGAAGATTGAAGCTGACTTATTTCGCTTATTATCGATTTATTTTGGCAGGTATTGTGATTTTGTATATGAGTTTGGTAGGTTTTAACTAATATGCTTTAATCTAAATATTAGATTTGAGCCAGATCGCCGTCCATTTGTTTGATTGATGGGCGGTTTTTGTTTACAATGTAGAGATCAACATGATTTGTCATGCTTTGAAATTTGATATTTAGGTGAGTCCTTTGAGTACCCCCATTCCTAATCTCGGTCATGCTTCTCTATCGCCGACTAACGATCCTTGGGATCCTATTCGCTCTCTGCGCCAATACGGCCGTCATGTGCTTACTAGCGTGGAGCTGACGATGACCAACCTCTGTAATATGCGTTGCGAGCATTGCGCGGTTGGAGACGCTCTAACTATGACAGAGGGAGAACGTATTCCTCTCTCGGCCATACTTAAGCGATTGGACGAGGTAGAACGTTTAGAAACGATAAGCATTACTGGCGGAGAACCGACTTATCACGCGAAAACCGTGAAAGAATATATAGTTCCAATATTAAAATACGCCCGTGAGCGCGGCATCCGGACTCAGCTTAACTCCAACGTAACGTTGGAGTTATCACGCTATGAGCAGATGGTACCTTATCTCGATGTGATGCATATCTCGTATAATTATTTGAACGCGGATGATTTTCTTCGTGTAGGCTTTACAAATACGGCCCACCCCGTTAGTCTTGAGACTGCAACGAAGCTGTTTGAACGGATGGTCGAGAATACGATTGCTCTGAGCAAAGGAGGAATGTTCGTAAGTGCTGAATCGATGATTAATTACCGCACTCACGATAAACTTCCCGCTATTCACAAGCTGATTCAAGAGATGGGCTGTAAGCGGCATGAAGTCCATCCGATGTATCCGAGCGCATTCGCCGCTGCTTTGCCAGTGCTTTCCTTGGATGAGACACGTACGGCGATCGATCGGTTGCTTGATGCCAGGAATCCTGAGCTCTGGATGCTGTTCGGAACGCTTCCGTTCTTCGCTTGCAGTGATAATGAGAAGGACCTGCAGATGGTTAAGAAGCTGCGGCAGGCGCCTAACGTGACGGTTCGTAATGATCCGGATGGACGCAATCGTATTAATGTGAGCATGTTCACGGGAGATGTGTACGTTACGGATTTCTCTGATCTGTCTGCACTGGGGAATATGAAATCGGATTCCTTCGAGAGTATATTCGACCGATGGCTGAGCCATCCTCTTAATAAGAAGGTAGACTGTCATTGTCCGGCTGCCGCATGCTGCGGACCGAATCTTCTCGTCGCGGATACGTATTACAAGGAAGTTGATTTCAAGAAACGCACCGCGCTCGTAGGCTAATGACGATGTAACAGGCAGTCAATCGATCTTCGAGAGGAATTAACCCGCATTGGAACAATATGTTTTTCACTGGAACGCGATTATGTGGAACCTCCTGCTCATTCTAGTACTGGTTCTTCTGAACGGCTTCTTTGTAGCCGCAGAGTTTGCCTTGGTAAAGGTAAGGCAGACTCGGCTTACTCAGTTGGTGAATGAAGGCAATAAGCGGGCTCGCTATGCCTTAAAGGTAAATCAGAAGCTGGATGCTTATTTGTCGGCTACTCAGCTTGGAATTACTCTTGCCTCGCTTGGACTTGGCTGGGTCGGTGAAAAAGCACTATCCAGTCTAATTGTCGAGCCCGTTCTTGGCCGTATGGGTGTGGTGGATGTGGTTCTGTCTCATACGATTTCGTTCGCGATCTCATTCGCCATCATAACCTTCATGCACATCGTGTTAGGTGAGCTTGCCCCGAAGTCATTAGCGATTCAACGTTCAGAAGTGACCTCACTCTGGCTCTCTGCTCCGCTTATGTGGTTCTACAAGATCTTTCTTCCTGTGATTGTAGTGTTGAACGGCACAGCGAATTGGCTGCTCCGGTTAATAGGCATACGACCCGCAACCGAGCATGATGCGGCACATACCGAAGAAGAAATTCGTATTCTTATGAATCAAAGTGCTAAGAGCGGTCATATCGATAAAGAAGAGATGGTGCTGTTCGATAATATATTCGAATTCTCTGAACGTCTGGCCCGTGAAGTGATGCTGCCTCGTATCGATATGGATTGTCTTTTCTCCGATCTTAGCTGGGAGGAGAACTTGAAGCTTGTGTACGCTACGAAGCACACCCGGTATCCTGTAGCGCTGCAGGATAAGGATCGTATCGTTGGTTTTGTCCATATTACCGATCTTCTTACGGTTGACCCCAATGTAACGCATGAGCTGGACTCATTCATCCGACCCATATTAACCGTTCCTGAATCGATGGAGATCAGCCATGTGTTGCGATTAATGCAAAAGCGTCAATCTCAGTTAGCGATAGTGATCGATGAATATGGGGGCACAGCGGGCCTGTTAACGAGTGAAGAGATTATTGAAGAGATCGTGGGTGAGCTGCACGATGAATTCGACGAATTTCGTCCCAGTGTAGAAGTGAAGGGACATATTACCTCTGTTGAAGGACGAGTGCTTCTGGATGAGGTAAGCGATATGCTCCACATCACGCTCGAGGATGAAGAAGTGGATTCGATTGGCGGCTGGTTATTCAAGCAGCTAGAGGGAATGCCGGAAACAGGGCAGAAAGTATCAGCAGGTTCTTATGTTTTCGAAGTTGCTGAAGTGGACCGGTTGCGTATTGTAAGAGTACATATATACCGCAAGGAAGACCAATCTTGGGCAGAAGCGGAACTGCCAAATATATAAGAAGGAGTGTTGTAGTTGTCCTCCAAAGTCATTCTATTACTCGCACTTGGAATCGCGGTTCTGTATGGACTATTTACAGTAGGTTCTCCTTTTCTGCTTGCGATTGTCGCTGCATTGTTTTTGGAGCCTGTCATTATCCCCATGATGAAGCTGTTTCGGTTGAATCGGGTTGCTGCATCGGCCATTGTATGCACATTGTTTACTTTGTTGTTATTCGGATTAGCTTATTTGCTTGGAGTTAAGATGGTGTCGCAGCTCGTGGAGTTCTGGGATAAAGCTCCTGTTTATTTCAATGAAGCGAATCGTTATATCAAGGATGCAGCCGAGCGAACGCAATTGTTTTACAATTCGTTGCCTGCAGATATGGCGGAGCAATTTCAAGGCGGATTCGAGACTGGACTCAAAACCTTAACGGAATCACTGAACGGAATAATGAAGGGAATATCGGGGTACTTCATCGGGTTTGCCAAATTTATTCCGAACTTCTTCATCTTTTTCATCGTCTTCCTCGTGGCCCTGTTCTTGTTCAGCTTCAGCTTGCCGCAGCTCAAGGGCTCCTTCCTGTCCATATTCGAGGAGAAGTCACAGGACAAAGTGGATAAAGTGTTAGTGAATCTTCGCAGCTCCGTGTTCGGCTTTCTGCGTGCTCAATTGATTCTGAGCGCCATGACCTACATTATCGCCTTAACGGGACTGCTCATCCTTGATGTGGACTACCCATTAGCGATAGCGCTGCTTACAGTGATCGTTGATATTTTACCGATTCTGGGCGTAGGTTCTGTGCTGGTTCCATGGGCACTGTACGGTTTCATCACGGGGGACAACTTCCTCGCGATCGGGTTGCTCATCTTGTTCGGAGTTATAACGATTGTAAGACGAATTGTCGAGCCAAAGGTGTTGGGGGATGCGGTGGGAATCAGCGCTTTAGCAGCACTTGTCAGCTTGTATGTCGGGTTCAAAATATTCGGGGTCATAGGGCTGTTCCTCGGTCCGATCATCGTCATTATTTATCAAGCGATGCGCAAGGTGGGCCTGCTGCAGTTTAAGATTAAGCTGGAATAGTACAAATCGATTCGACGGGCCCAACTGAAATCCAACGCCAAGGACCTGACCGGTGAACTACTTCCGGTCAGGTTTTTCTTATTTCGTCTGCAAATAATTCATTCCAACATTTCGGAGATACTCCCGAAATTGACCTGGTGTCATTTGAAAGGCTTTGACGAACTGTCTGTTCAAATAAGCGGCATCCCCCATCCCGCATTGTTGAGCGATTGATGATAACGGGGCGTCCGTATATCCGAGCAGCCTGCGTGCCTCCTGCAGTCGCATGTCTCTCAGCATCTGCATAGGAGTAAGCTTATGGAGCTCCTGGAATATGCGATCCAAGTAGTTCGGGTTCAAATGAACTTGCTCGGCTAGCTCCTCACGAGAGAGCTTACGGCCCATATGCATTTGCATATACCGAATCAGAACGGCGAAGCGGCTGTTCGGAGAACGAGCAATTGCGGGCTGCTGGGTTATTTGTGCCTGATGCTCATAGCTCTCTAGAATCATTGTAACCAGGCTCATCGTATCAGCAGCAATACCTACCTCTCGGAAGGAGGAGGTGTGGCTATTCCATCGGGTTAGAAGCGAACAGAATGTCTCCCGATATAACTCCGGACGTTCCAGATGAACGACGAAACCGACAGGGTATCGCTCGAACAGATTCATCTGATACTTTCCAACAATCGATAGTGACATCCATTGGTGCGTTCCAGGCTGATCCGAATACTCCGCGAATGGTATGTATGGCGGATGAATCATGACGCTGCCGGACTCTGCCAGCTCCAACTGATTATGCGAACCGGTTCTTACACTTCCTTGCACCACATGACTTACGATCCAATTGGGATTCACATGGTCATGGATATGAAGGGTGGTATAGCTGTCCTCATGGACGGCATGGACGTTGATCTGCCATTCTCTTTGTACGCTGCCGACTGGAGCAGGCTGAGGTGAAGAGGAACCTGATGGAGAAGTGACGTCAACGTCAGCGGGTCCCTTAATGATATGAATTTCCTTCTCTAGCATTGTTCGCGATTCTGAAAATTGGAGTAACAAGCTTCACCATTCCTGGCAATAACGGGCCCGTTGTTGAATACGACATTCGTTTCCGGGTTCCATGCGCCGGCAACCGAATATTGCAGTACATATGCTTTTCTCATAGCTTGACTGCGATTCGGTGCGCTTCGATGAAAGAGCAGCGAGTGGAAGGCAACCATACTTCCTTTCTTCAGTTCAACCGGTATTCCGCTCTCCTCCCCATAGTAACAGAGCTTGCCGATATCGGTTTTCACGTGAGGGACGAGCCCTTTCTTATGGCTTCCAGGTTGTATCCACACACACCCATTCTCTATCGTTGCATCCTCGAGTGCGAGCCAGCAAGTCACATACATCATAGGTTCAATCGGTCCATACCCGTTATCCTGATGCCAAGGGAACTCGCGTGTGCTCTCCGGACGCTTATAGACCGACTGATCCCAATACAGCTGAACGTTTGGTCCCAATATCGCCGTATTGAGAGCAACAAACCGTGCATCAGTAGCGAATCTCTGCAGATCGGGGTGCATGAAATTCAACTGGGAGGTGAAGTTGATTTTACCTGCAGAACTAATTGAATCAGAAGGCGCTTGATTCTGGTGAGCTTGTTCGGACTGCTCGTCGATTGAATCGATGATAACTCGGATGGGATCGATCTCTTCTTCCTTGAATAAGTTATCGAATCGGATATATCCAAGTTCCTCAAATTGTTGGAGCTGTTCCTCATTAATTTGTAATATATTACCTGTAACGGACGACATAGCTATCTCTCCTTAAACATATGGAATGAGGTGAATGACTTCTTTCCTCTATTATCCTCGCGGTTAGCAGTAATGACAATGCAGTGTTTCCGTCATCCATTGTACTTTTTACACTTTTATATAAGAATTGGCCTCGTCTTTTGTCCCTCTGATTCAATTCCTGCCAAGCAAATATGGACAACCCTCATTTCATCTTGCTCTTTACTTGAAAAGATATAAGGTTAGTTTGGGCCAAGTCTCTGGGAAATAAATTCACAATCACAGCTTGTTCTATATTAATCATTTCTGGGCTGTGCTCATATGTTACATAATAGCCTGTGCAGACAATGCTTAAGGAGGTTCACATGAAAGAGATTATGGAACAGATTAAACAAACACGCGAATGGTTCCCCTATGTCAGCCCTTTCGACCCCTGTCCCCCGGTTCTAGTTAAAACTTACGATACACCACCCCAGCTATTCATTCCCTACCAGCCGCCCAACCTTCCTCAATTCCCCCCAGAAGAAGCTCTCAGAAGAGGGACACTGTGGCCGCTCTTATTCAGCCCCTATCAATCGAAGAGACGATGAAAGGAGGACCTTAAAGTATGGAATCCAAAATGGAGCTCAATGCCGAATACTATCAGCTGCTGCATAGGCTGCAAGCGGCGGACTTTGTCCTGGTCGAGTTGACCTTGTATCTCGACACGCATCCGGAAGATATGAAAGCAATCGAGCAATTCAATCAGTATGCTCATTTCCGCGCACAATTGGCAAGTGAATATGAGCGTGTTTATGGTCCGTTGCTGCAATTCGGTCATAGCTACAGCCGTTATCCTTGGGATTGGAGAAATTCGCCTTGGCCTTGGCAAGTCTAACCTGAGCGAAAGAGTGGTGTGAGTAATAATGTGGGTCTATGAGAAGAAGCTGCAGTATCCCGTAAAAGTAAGCAAGTGCGATCCCCGTATGGCCAAATATCTCGCTGAGCAATATGGCGGAGCGGACGGTGAGCTGGCTGCAGCTCTCCGATACTTAAATCAACGGTACAGCATTCCGGATAAAGTTATTGGACTGCTTACGGATATAGGCACCGAGGAATTTGCCCATCTTGAGATGATTGCCACCATGATTTACAAGCTGACCAAAGACGCGTCGGTGGAACAGCTGGAAGCAGCTGGGCTAGGGGCGCATTACGTAAGCCATGACAGTGCGCTGTTTTATGAGAACGCGGCAGGAGTGCCCTTTACGGCTGCTTATATTCAGGCTAAGGGTGATCCTATTGCGGATTTATATGAGGACATTGCAGCAGAGGAGAAAGCACGAGCCACCTATCAGTGGTTGATTGATATGACCGATGACGTAGACTTGCAAGATGGGTTGAAATTTCTGCGTGAGCGGGAGATCGTCCACTCGTTGCGATTCCGGGAAGCAGTGGAGATGCTGAAGGAAGATCGGGATACTAAGAAAGTGTATTAATTATTACAGCTTGGCCAAATGGAAAAGACAACCCATTGTTGCTCTCAAGCAGCGGTTCATGCTAGCTGCCGTGGAGGTCAACAATGGGTTTTTGTGTACTATTCTAGATTCATAGAACAGGATATTCCGACCTGCCTATAGAAGTAAGTGAACACAAACGAAAATTGAGGAGGTTGTAATATGAATTTATGTACCGTATATCTCGATCATCCCCTACAGTTAAAAAGAGCGCTCGATGTCGCCGAGCCGTCGATAGAGGCCAAGTCGACAGTTCTTTTCTACGTTCATGGAGGAGGATGGTCTGCAGGGAGCCGAGACTCGTTCCACCATCATTTGGAGCACTTCTCTGGCCAAGGCTACTGGTGTGCGAGCGTGGGATATAGACTTGCGCCTAATGCAAAGTGGACCGATCAGCTTGTGGACATCATGGAAGGCTATGATCGGTTTATTCGTTTGCTTGCGGACAAGCAGGTTCGATATAACAAAGTGATCGTAATCGGCAGCTCCGCGGGTGCTCACTTAGGTTCATTGCTTGCTCTTATGCGGCCGGATCAGGTAGAAGCAGAGGTTAAATTGACTGGTGCATGGCGTAAACCAGATGCTTGCGTATCAATTAACGGACCTGGGACGCTTGTGGAATGGCCCGATATGAACGAGACGATCCGTGAAAGTATAGAGAAAGTAATCGGTGCTAGATACGAGGATAAAAGTAGTGATTTCCAGAAAGCTTCTCCGGATTACTATGTGCATAATGGCTGCCCGAACTTCCTGTTCTTCAACGTGGAGAATGAGAAGTATTTTCCGCATGATCTGGTACAGAGAATGAGTGATCAAATTCGCGAGGCAGGTTCGGAATCGAAAGTTATTTTTTGCGAGGGTGCTGACCACGGGTTCTTCTATGGTATCTCGAACCCGTTACAATTAAAGGCGCTGGGACAGCTTGAAGACTACATTGTCCAACAAGGTGATTAATTCGATTCATTTACTTTCGTTTTTATTACGTTTCGTTTCGAATGTGTATGGATAGGAGCATTTGGTTGTGTTATGATGAACATAATTTGAACTTTGAAGGAGGCAACTTCCTTGTCTATTGTTCTTCATCCATTAGAAACCTGCTGTCTCAGCTCGCTTGCAAAAGTATTCGCTGACGAAGAATTACGCGACCAACCCGTCCTGCGTGGCTCGGCTCTCGCAAATGAAACCTTCTCGTTCCAAATTGCTTATCGCTCCAATCAATTGCTGAAGCATGCACGCGCTAAGGTTGTGTCTGCTCTTAGCTCTGTCGTCTCCATCCGTACCGTCGGATTAGTTGTGTGCGAGATGCCTATCTATGCTAATCATGATGACAATGTACTACGTACAACACCTGGATTGTACCCGGATCCGCTTTTTCCTGTGACTGATAATGAAGGAATCTCTTTGGTTCCAGGGCAATGGCGATCCTTATGGGTAACGGTTTCGTTGGATGGAAGCGTTAAGCCTGGTACGTACCCCATTACCATACAATTCGAGTCGAATGAAGGACAAGCTTTAGGTGAGAACACATTTGAGCTGACCGTTATTGGCGCTTCGCTGCCTGCGCAGCAATTAATCCATACTGAATGGTTCCATACGGATTGTTTGGCGACTTATTATGGCGTGGAAGTGTTCAGCGAACGTCATTGGGAGTTGATAAGCTCTTTCATCAAGACGGCAGTAGCCCACGGAATCAATATGATTCTGACTCCTCTGTTCACTCCTCCTCTGGATACGAAGATTGGGGGAGAGCGTCCCACCGTGCAATTAATCGATGTGAGGGTAGACGGCCCGGGGAAGTATAGCTTCGGCTTCGATCGGTTGAAGCGCTGGGTAGACATGTGTAATGAGCTCGGGGTCGAATATTTCGAATTCTCTCATCTCTTCACGCAATGGGGAGCCAAACACGCCCCTAAGATCGTAACTCAGACGGCTAGCGGTACAACTGAGAAAATCTTCGGTTGGGAGACGGATGCAACAGGAGACGACTATAAGAGCTTCCTGGCTCAATTCCTGCCACAGCTAGTGAGCTTCATTCGGGAGCATGGATTAGAGCAGCGCAGTTATTTCCACGTATCAGATGAGCCCTCTACGCAGCATCTGGAGTCCTATGAGAGTGCAAGTAACTGGCTGCGCCAATTCATTGGCGAATTCCCGATGATGGACGCCTTATCTGCATATGATTTCTACGAGCGCGGATTGGTAAAGCGGCCGATCCCGGCCAATAACCACATCGAACCCTTCCTGGAGAACGAGGTGGAGAACTTATGGACGTACTATTGCTGCTCTCAATATCAGGAAGTGTCCAATCGGTTCATCTGTATGCCATCAGCTCGCAATCGAATCTTAGGGCTGCAGCTCTACAAATTCAACATCGCCGGGTTCCTGCACTGGGGCTATAATTTCTATTACTCGCAATATTCTCGCTATCCAATCGATCCTTACCGTGTTACGGATGCAGGGCATGCTTTCCCGGCAGGAGATCCATTCGTGGTGTACCCGGGTCCAGACGGTCCAATTGAATCGCTGCGACTTGAAGTGTTCTTCGAGGCGTTGCAGGATTTGCGCGCCCTTCAGAAGCTAGAAGCTCTTATAGGCCGCGAGCGGGTGCTCGGGCTGCTAGAAGAGGGATTAGACAAACCGATCACCTTCAATGTATATCCGCAAGACCCGCAGTGGTTGCTCGCTAAGCGGGATCAGATCAATAAATTAATTGCAGAGCAACCTTCATAATTCGCAGAAGCGCCGGATGGCGCTTCTTTTTGTTCAACATAAACAGGGAACGGTGCTTGTCACTGCTCTAACGCGGATATTCCGTTTGGAACCGAGCAGAGCGGCTCTTTGAGAGCTGTGAGTCATCCATCCCCAACAACTAGCCAATCTGGTATATACTGAGTGTATAAACAAGCTGAAGGAGCTGACGCACAATGTCTAAACAACTAATCGTATGTCTGCAATCATTGGCTGCGCAGGATGTAGAACGGATCGCTCAGATAGCGCCCGATTGGGAGATCGTGCATGGCACCGATAAGGAAGTGCTGAAGCCCCGTCTTCGAGAGGCCGAGATTGTGATCGGATGGGGAAAGTCCGTTCTGGAGGAGTGCTTTCAACCAGGGAGTAAGCTCCGCTGGGTGCAGGCTTGGGGAGCTGGCGTCGATCGAATTCCGCTCGAGAAGTTTATCCAGCATGGTGTTATGCTGACGAATGCAAGCGGGGTTCATGCCTTCCCAATCTCCGAAACGATATTCGCCATGATGCTGTCTTTTGCAAGAAAAATGCATCATACGACCCTTAATCAAGCTCAAGGAAAATGGGTCAATGTTGGTGAGTTAGGTGAAATTCACGGAGCAACGATAGGAATATTAGGGATTGGAGCCATAGGCGAAGAAACGGCAAGGCTTGCCAAAGCTTTTGGAATGAAGGTACTTGGTTTCCGTCAATCCGGTCAGCCATCTCCTTTTGTAGATCAAATGTTCGATCGTCAGGGCTTGCACGGAATGCTTGCTCACAGTGATTATGTAATCAATACGCTGCCTTTGACCAAAGATACGCAACATCTGATGGGAGCTGAACAATTTCAGGCCATGAAAGCTTCGGCCTATTATATCAATATCGGAAGAGGCGGCACGACGGATACGAGTGCACTAATAGAAGCGATTAAGAATAAAGGAATTGCCGGCGCAGGACTCGATGTGTTCGAAAAGGAGCCATTGGAGGAATATAGTCCTTTGTGGCAAATGGACAATGTCATCATGACCCCGCATAATTCCGGTTCAACGGTAAATTATCATGAGCGGGCGATGGAGATTGTGCTTCGTAATCTGCAGGATTACGTTCAAGGAAGAACACCTTCGAGGAACCTTGTGAATCTGGAAAAGCAATATTGAAGCGAGGTTGAATAAGTATGGCAATTGGACAAGCGGTCCGCATGTTTGAAGATGAGAGCAGGCCGGATCCCTATTCGCGGAATGTGAATCGAAGCATTGCAGTGAGCGTGTATTATCCCATCAACAATGTTTCTGGCAATGGGGGGACGAAGAAATATTTGGACCTGTTTGCTCCTGCTGAAAAGACTGTGCTTACTATGCTTAGTGACATGGGTGTGGATTCGCAGCATTTGCAACAACTTGGCACTCGTATACTCCGGAATGAGGAGCCTTATAACGGGAGCGCCAGACCGGTTATCCTGTACTCTCCTGCATTCGGTGTTGTGAGGGACATGTATTCCTACAACATTCAGCATTTAGTAGAGAGCGGCTTTGTTGTAGTTGCGTTGGGGTCAACCTATGAATCTATCATTACGGTGTTTCCGGACGGGACCGCTGTCAAGCAATCGGAGCAAGTGGGCAGCTTGGAAAGTGCGGATTTCGAAGGCTGGTACGGACTGAAGGAGACTAGAGCAAAAGATCTTTTATATGTATTGGATAGTCTGCAGCTGCTACACGACAATGATCCTGTGCTGCGAGGAATATTTGATTTGCAATCCATTGGTTTAATCGGACATTCGCTAGGCGGAGCGGCGGTGCTCGAGGCGGCTAGAAGAGACCAACGCATCCAGGCCGGCGTAATGCTGGATCCAAGCTTTCATTTAATGTGTTTGGAGGAAGAGGGTGCGCTGCAGACACCTTTCCTCGTTGTGCGTCAGGAAAAGACAACCTTTGAACAGCTTGAAGGGGTAATGTCACCTGCTATCCTAGAACCGTTCCTTTCAGGGGTTGAGCAATTGAAGCGTGTGTCAGGACGGAAGCTGCAGATTGTAAGCATAAAAGGAGCGGACCACATGACATTCTGCGATGTTCCCTTGCACTTCAATGAAGCGCATATTGACGAGAAACATACCCGGATTAACAGCTATGTCTGCTCTTATATGATAGAACGTTTGCGACCTTAGAGGGGAAAATTTGTTTGTTTTTGAGCATTGATTGATCGTATGATTTCGTATATGATTGATTGTGTGTGATTTGTAACGTCATCAGAAGTGCATGATTTTAATATTTGCGGCCAAGGGAGATTGGGAGCGATGGGGAAAACGAATGCTGTAGCCAAATTAGGCGTCATCGGATTGGGTGGACGCGGCAGAGGTCTGCTTGAGTGCTTGCTTGCGATGGAAGATGTGGAGATTACGGCAATATGCGATCAATACGAGGAAAGGCTTGAGCTCGGACTTGAAATCGTACAGAAATCAGGACGAACTCTAGCAGACGGTTATACCGACTACAAGAAGCTGCTAGCTCGTGAGGATCTTCAAGGTGTTATTATTGCTACCACATGGGTAACTCATGCAGAGATTGCCATTGCGGCAATGAAGGCAGGCAAGTATGCTGGTATCGAAGTGGGAGGAGCAGCATCCTTGGAAGAATGCTGGGAGCTGGTCAGAACCTCGGAGCAGACGGGTATGCCTTGCATGCTTCTCGAGAATTGCTGTTATGGCCGTGAAGAGCTTGCCGTGCTGAATATGGTGAAGCAAGGACTGCTGGGCGAATTGATTCATTGTCAATGCGGGTATGAGCATGATCTGCGCGATGAAGTAGCGTTGGGTGAGCAGAGAAAACATAACCGCTACCGCAATTATTTGAACCGTAACGGTGAGCTGTATCCGATCCATGGACTCGGTCCAATCTCCAAGGTATTAGATATTAACAGAGGCAACCGATTGTTAACCTTAACGTCCATGTCATCCAAAGCTCGCGGAATCCAGCACTGGGCGACTGAGAAGTTCGGAGAGACCGATCCGCTCGCCAAGATCAACTTCGCCCAAGGCGATATCGTGACAACGATGATCAAATGCGCCGGCGGCGAAACGATTCATATTATTCACGATACGACCCTCCCGCGTCCATATTCGAGAGCGGGGAGAGTGCAAGGGACCAAGGGCATATGGATGGAGGATAAGAACTCGATCCATATCGAGGGCAGAAGTCCAGAGCATCAGTGGGAGTCATTCGATGAATACCGTGAGCAATATGAGCACCCAATCTGGAAGCAGTACCTGGATGAAGGTGTACGCGGCGGACATGGCGGGATGGATTACTTGGTACTCCGCGCATTTGCAGAGAGCGTCATGAACCAGACTCAGACGCCGATTGATGTGTACGATACGGCGGTATGGATGGCGATAACAGTATTGTCGGAGGATTCTGTTGCACTAGGCAGTGCGCCGGTCGCTATCCCCGACTTCACCAAAGGCAAATGGATCAGCCGTGAAGCAGGTCCTGTAAGCTGCTATTCGTTAGATGCGATTCATGAAGAGCTGTTCAAGGGTTAGCAGCAACAAGAGTACCATCGGATATATAGCTACCCAACAGAAAAAAAGCAGGATGCCTGATTAGGCTCCTGCTTTTTGTTTGAGGGATAATAATGTCTATATTGGCTAATTAGGCAGTGATTCGCCAGATAACCAGTTGCAGAATTACTTCAGCTTCACTGCCTCGCGCACGAAGCCGTCAGTCTGCTCCAGCAGTTGATCTGCTTTAGCACGGTCCACATCAGCGAGCAGCATAACGATCGCTGTCTTCACATGGCCGTCTGCTTGCTCATACGCTTGCTCGATGGCCGCGTCAGTAGCATTGGTCGCTAAACCGATTATACGTTTGGCGCGGTGGACGAGCTTGCCGTTCGACGGGTTGAGGTCGACCATCAGATTATCGTACACTTTACCCATACGGATCATTGCGCTTGTGGTCAACATATTAAGAATAAGCTTCTGTGCGGTCCCAGCTTTCATACGTGTAGAGCCCAATACGACCTCCGGTCCAACAACGGCTTCAATAACAAGATCGGAGTATTCACGCATAGGTGTATCGTGATTGTTGCATAGACCGATGACAGTCGCACCAAGCTCTCGAGCGCGCTTCATGGCGCCCAATACGTAAGGGGTGCGTCCGCTTGCAGCAATACCAACGACTGTATCATTCTCTCCGACTTGAAGGTGATCTATATCGTCTGCACCTGTTGACGGACTGTCTTCAGCACCTTCTACCGGATCTTTGATCGCACGATCACCGCCCGCGATAATCCCTTGCACCATAGAAGGGTCTGTTCCGTAAGTAGGCGGACACTCACTGGCATCCAGAATACCTAAACGTCCACTCGTACCTGCTCCAATGTACAGAAGGCGACCGCCGCTGCGGAAGGAGCGGAGGATACAATCCACGGCTTTTGCTATGACAGGAGTAAGCTCCTTGATTTTATCGGCAATTAGCCGATCTTCGTCATTAATAAGGCATACAATTTCTTCAGTGGACAAACAGTCAATGTTGCGGGTTCTCGGATTGACCTGTTCCGTTATAAGTTCGTTTAACAAGTTGCTCATGTCAATCAGACTCCTTTACTATTAATGGCTCAATATTATGTTTAAGCGCTAGAAGCGCGGCTCCATAAGCGGGTGAATGGGAAGCGGTATGAAACTTTATTTCCGCAAACGCCGCTCGTATCGCATTACGAAAAGTTTGATTAAATAATTCACTATGAGCGAATATAGAGCCTGTCATGACAAGATCACAAGACTTGAACCAATCGTTTTTACCAATGAGTGTAATCGCAGCATTCGCCATTTCACCAGCGGCTTGCTGTATAATAGTTAGAGCGGCTGAGTCATCTTGACCGCTTGCTCTTATTACGATCTCTGCGAATTTCGCAATGTCGCTCTTATGGATAGCGTCCCGATAAATAAAAGGTTTGAGCTCTGTAATCGAGGTAAAGCCATAGCTGTCTTCAATTAATGATGTCATGAGGGTCGGAGGAGCTATGCCGTCGTAGCTGCGCATGACTGCCTTTAGAGCTCGTACCCCAATATCGTACCCGCTGCCTTCATCTCCTAATAAATGCCCCCAGCCTCCAGTGCGATACTGCTCTGCAGTTGGAGTCAATCCATATATAATGGAGCCTGTTCCAGATATGGCGATGATTCCTTCTTCTCGCTGAAGGGTGGCCATGAGCGCGATCTGCGCATCGTTCAGCAACGAACATTGGAATCTTAGTCCGCGTTCCTGCTTATATTGCTCCAGATAGCGGTGAACGGTCGCTTGCTCTGCTTCGGTACTTACGCCGGACAAGCCAATTGCCATCGATTGCCACTCAGATGTACCCGGATTGAATCGAATAGCGTCAAGCAGATTACCGAGGTTCTGAAGAGCTTTAGGAAATGTTACGGCATGGGGATTGGTCGATTCGCCGGTTAGCCGGAGCACGATCCTGCAGTCGGCATCCATTACAACCGCTTCGGTCTTCGTACCGCCGCCATCGATTCCAACAAATAACTGCTTCATTTCATCACCTGTTCCTTGACATAGAGGTTCTAATATGAGTATAAGTGAATCTCAAAGTCTTGTAAAATAAAATTTACAAAAAATAAAAATATGTTGAAATAATATTTCAGTGGCGTTATAATAACTATGTGAAAGCGGTCCCACTCAGTTTTCATTTTTCAGCGGAATTGCTATCATGTTTTCATGCTGCGTGGTAATGAACGGTTGTTGAACGTAGTATTTCCTAAACTGCGAATAACTTATTGATTTTCCATGCAAACTGAAATCATACGTATTGAACCAATCTACTTATAGGGGGAAAACAGGAATGAAGATGAACAAATGGCTAGCGCTATTCATGGTCTTAGTGCTTGTCGCTGTTACTGCGGCTTGCGGCAAGAAAGAAGAAACACCACAAGCTGGCGGGGACACTACAAAAGTGGATACGACGCCTGATACTGTTAAAGTATGGACCTACCCGGTACATGGTACTTATGAGAATGACATTAAAGATTTGGTCGCTGATTTCAATAAGCAATACCCGCATATTAAGGTTGAGTATGAAGTTCTTTCCTGGGCTGAAGGTCCTAAGAAATTCGACGTTGCTCTGAATGCTGGAGATCCGCCTGATTTGTATTTCGGGGCGTTGAGCGGTGCTTATGTGAACACTGGATTAACGCTTCCGCTGGATACTCACTTGACTCCTCAAATTAAAGAAGATTTCCAACCAGGAACATTGGAAACGATGCAAATGGGCGGTAAGCAGTATGGATTGCCGATCTATCAATCCCTTTGGGGTTGGGGCGGTAACAAACGCATCCTGACTGAAGCTGGAATCGACTATAAGAAAATTCAAGAAAAAGGTTGGTCTTGGTCCGAATTCCTGGACGCTGCTAAGAAGCTTAACAAGAAGCTTCCAGACGGCAAGCAACAATATGCAATCGTAACAGATGGAACATCGACTGATTTCATCGATATGTTGAGCCGTGCGAACGGTTTGGTTGACGCTGTTGATGAGAAAGGTAACTTCGTTTGGAATGATGCCAAAATTCTTGACACCATGAAGTTCATCGACACTCTTCGCAAAGAAGGTTATATGCCAAAAGAAACAGCAGCGCTTGCTCCGGCAGCACGTTCAGAAATGTTCTATGCAGGAACAGCTGCTATTATCAGTAAAGCAATCCCTTACTACGATGTTATGATTGCTAACCGTAATAAAGATATCGACGCTGGTAAAGTAAAAGGCGAGAAGATTGAGTACGTTCAACTTCCAGTTCCTCACGGCGATTCCATTACTGGTTATGGTAAAACATCTGGAAACGGCGAAGGCTACATTATGTTCCGTCAAAAGAGCGATAAGGGCGCACAGCATGCTAAAAATTCATTCTTGGTAATGGAAGCATTAACAGGCGCTAAAGGCGGTAACTCCGCTAATGAGTTGGCATTGCCATTCGTTCGTAAGTCCCAAGCGAAATTGTTCGAAGGTAAAGGTCTTGCTAAGCCGGAGAACGTTGTAGCTGCAACAAATATGCGTAACAATGCATCACCGAACGTATCGCTTGCAATCGATCTTGATAAAGCAGCTAAGTTGAAGCAGTTCCGTGAGCAAGTAGTTAAACCGACTTTCCAAGCGCTTCTTGCTGGTGAGAAAACTCCTGAGCAAGCGGCTGAAGACTTCAAATCCAAAGGAACACAAATGCTAAAATAAACCCCCAATTCACCCCAAAAAGTGAAGTAGAGCTTTGTGGCAAATACCGATTACTTTTTGGGGACCCCGGGTTCTTAAGCAAAGCGTTGTAGATTATTCCTATTACTTTTCGGGGACCCCGGGTTTGCGGGTAACTCTTCGAAGAATTTGGATTAATACCCCCCACGCTTTGTGGTAATATAGCTATAAGTTTAATGGAAAATTGAGCCCTGACTGATCTCACATATAGGGGCTCTCTTTTTTCGAGAAGTGATCGTCTGTGGTATGCTAGCACATCAGTATTTGGTTTGAACGCTTAACGGTGCCGTCCCGCGTGGACGGCGAAAACCGTTTATGCCTGCGAGAATGGAGGAACCTTTGGTGGACAATCGTGTAACTGCATCCAAACCGGCCGCTTCTTCCTTTACCCGTTTCTGGAAAGAGTATGGCTCCGCATATTTGTTTATTTCGATTCCTGTATTATTATTTGTGGTATTTACGCTCTACCCTGTTATCTCTGCTTTTATTATGAGCTTTCAGAAGTATAACGTATTGAAATCCAAATGGATTGGCCTGGACAACTACGCCTATATGATCAATGACGATGTGTTCTGGAAATCTATCAAAAATACAGTCTTGTTTACGATCGGTACGGTTCCCGTTAACATCATCATCACATTTGTGTTAGCCTTTTTCATTTTTCAGATGAAAAATTCGTGGCAAACTTTTTTCAAAGCATCGCTTTATTTGCCTGCTGTTGCTTCGGGGGTAACCATATCGGTTGTTTGGTTAGCCATCTTCGATCCAACTCCTGCTGGCCTGATGAACAAGGTGATTGGTATCTTTGGAGTGGACGCTCAGGTATGGTTAGGATCATCGAGCACGGCGCTTTTCTCGCTGATGCTGATGAGTTACTTAGGCGCGCATGGAGCCGGGATTATCTTGTATTTGGCGGCAATGGGCGGTATCCCGAAGTCTTTGTATGAGGCGGCGGATATTGACCACGCCAGCGGTTGGGCCAAATTCAGCAAGATCACTTGGCCTCTGCTTAAACCGACCACATTGTATTTGGCTGTTACCGGAGTTATCACGTCCTTCCAAGTGTTTATTAGTGTTTACCTGATGACACAAGGCGGACCGAACTTCGCTACGACCACAATCGCATATTTGATCTATCAGACTGCATTCCAGTTCTCGGACTTCGGACTAGCATCTGCACAATCATTTATTTTGGCGGCCATGATTATTATTGTATCCGTCATCCAATTTAAGTTCTTCTCCTCCGATATCGAATATTAGGGTGGTGTGTACGTTGCAATCCAAATCCAAAATCTTTTTTATAGGTGTTGCCGTAGCGGTGCTGCTCCTCTGGGTACTGATCTCCATCGTTCCGCTCTATTGGATGATCATCGGTTCCTTTCAGGATTCCAAAGCTTCTGCTTCATTCCAACCGCAATGGTGGCCAGAGATATGGTCGCTCGAGCCGTATGAACGATTCTTCGGCAAAACAATGGCTTTGCGTTGGTTATTCAACTCCTTGCTTGTATCTTCCATCTTGACAGTGACTAACGTTTTCTTTGCTTCACTGGCTGGTTATGCTTTTGCTAAATTGAAATTTCCAGGACGCAACTCCATCTTCTGGGTGCTCCTTAGTACGATGATGATTCCTGCTCAAGTTACGCTAATTCCGCTATACGTATTGATGATTAATGTCTTTGATCTAGGAAATACCTATACGGCCATCTTGTTGCCGGGTATCGCTAGCGTGGGGAACATCTTCTTAATGAAGCAATATATGTCCTCCTTGCCAACCTCGTTGATTCACGCTGCGCGTATCGACGCCTGCAGCGAGTTCGGAATTTTCTGGAAAATTATTATGCCTTTGGCCAAGCCGGGTCTAGCCGTACTTGCGATCTTCACCTTTGTGGCCAACTGGAACGATTTCTTCTGGCCCCTGCTCGTTACGAGCAGTAACGACATGAGGACGATTCAGGTAGGATTAGCCAGTTTCCGCTTTGCCGAATCAACGGACTATGGAGCGATCATGGCTGGTGCTACGATTGGCGCCCTGCCGATGTTTATTCTGTTCTTTTCGCTGCAGAAGTACTTCCTGCAAGGGATCACCATTGGCGCTGTAAAAGGATAATACCAATTCCCAAATCCACAAAGTGACGAGAAACAAATGTTTAAGGAGGGTCTTAAATGGCAAGAGTCGAATTCAAAAACGTTGTCAAAGAGTATGTGGATCCTAAAAGAGGAAACTTTACTGCAGTGACAGGCTCTGACTTCGTTATTAACGATAAAGAATTTGTAGTATTCGTTGGACCTTCAGGCTGCGGGAAGTCCACATCCTTGCGTATGATGGCTGGCTTGGAGCAGCAGTCAAGCGGAGATATCATAATCGGCGACCGCATCGTCAACGATATGCATCCGAAGGATCGCGATATCGCGATGGTGTTCCAGGATTATGCTTTGTACCCGCATATGACGATCAAGGAAAACTTGTCCTTCGGGCTCAAGAACTTGAAACGTCCCAAAGAAGAGATTGAAGCCAAGGTGAATAATGCTGCCAATATTCTGGGGCTTCAGGATATGTTGGATCGCAAGCCTCGCGAGCTGTCCGGAGGTCAACGTCAGCGTGTTGCCGTAGGTCGTGCCATTGTACGTGATCCGCAAGTATTCTTATTCGATGAGCCGTTATCTAACCTGGATGCAAAGCTGCGTATCCAAATGCGTGTTGAGCTTGCAGAGCTGCATAAGCGGCTTGGCGCAACGATCATCTACGTAACGCATGACCAAGTGGAAGCTATGACTCTGGGTGAGCGGATCGTTGTAATGAACAAAGGGACCATCCAGCAAATTGCCTCTCCGACCGAACTATACAATCGACCTAATAATATGTTTGTCGCTGGATTCATTGGTTCACCTGCGATGAACTTTATCGATGCCAGGATCGAGGGCGGCAAGGTAGTTGTTGAAGGAGCTTCTTTCCAGCTTACGGCTGAAATGGCAGCAGGCTTGCAAGCCTATGAAGGAAAAGAAGTAGTGATGGGTATTCGTCCGGAGCACATTTATGGCGAGGATTTCGCACATACGGTTTCCAAGGAGCACACTTTGAGCGCACAGGTTCAAGTCATTGAGAACCTTGGGGCAGAGAACCTGATTTATTTCCGTATTGGCAACCGCATGGTGACGGCTCGTGTTAATCCAGAGACAGAAGCTCGCCTTGGTCAAATGAAGACGTTCGTAATCGATCGGAATCGGTTAGTGTTCTTTGATCCATCTACGGAAGATCGGATTTCTTATTAAAAGTAGCTTAACGTAAAGGCATGTCAATGAAGGCAGAGTTCACCGAGGAGGGAGCAGGACGATGAAAAAATTAAGTCAAATCGTTACGGGATCAGGGGTTCAGGTGTATCGGGAGATTGTGCCGATCGCTCTATTCAGCATCGTAAGCTCTCTAGTGCTGCTTCCGTTCGTGTTCTTCCTCCCGGTAGGACTTGCTGTAGTATTTGCTGTTCTGTTATATGTCCCTTTGTGCACGGGAGTCCTGCACGCTACCCATCGTATCCTGTCCGGAGACAAGGGCAAGGTTCGTACGATGTGGAAAGGCGCAGTAAAGTTTTTTCCAGCATCTCTTGTATTCGGCGCATTAATGGTGATCTTCATTATGATCCTGGTTTCATCGTGGTGGTATTACGGAGGTAAGGGCGGAACCTTGTATTTTGCGCTTGCTGTTTTCCAGACTTATTTTGTAGCTATGGCGATCGTTTCTCAGGTGTACACATTACCATTGGTTGTGCAGGAGGGTGTTGGCGTATTTACAGCAATCGGGCGCAGTGTGAAGCTGTTTCTGGCTAATCCTCTGTACACGATTGGAGCTTTCGTACAGATCATCTGCCTGGCTGTCATTCTGGGAATTACGGTTGTAGGTTTTGCGTTTTTGTATGTAGGGATGATCAGTGTGTACGTGAATATGTTGACGGCTAACCTGATTCGGAAGGAAGACGCAGATAACGGATCGGGTCGTGTGAAGGTGCAAGATAACTGGGAATCTGAGCTTTCTCAGGATAGAGGGAATGATCAGACCTTGGCTTCTTTGCGGTAAGAGTAGCTTAAACAAGCAATGGATTTGCCGGAATAGGGGGACACAGTTCCTTTATTTGGGCTACCCAAAAAAAAGGAGTGGTTATTCGTGATGAACCAGAATAGCTTGCTTGTGAGAACAGGTGCGGATCAACTGGCAGAATGGGCCAGTCAGCATCTCGCCGGAGCTAAAATCGGATTACTAACAAATCCTACCGGTATGAACAGTCAGTTCCGTTCCACGATTGAGATATGCGCTGAGATGACTTCCGTTCATCTGCAGGCTTTGTATGCTTGCGAACACGGTCTTCGCGGGGAAAGACAAGCCGGCGTATTATTCGAGGATGAACTGGACAGCCGTACAGGGATTCATGTATATAGCTTGTACGGGAAGAACAAGAAACCGACCGCCGCCATGCTGGAGCATGTTGATGCGGTCTTATTTGACATTCAGGACCTTGGAGTTCGGTTCTATACTTACATGACCACCATGCTCTATATGATGGAAGCTTGTGCAGAAGCAGGGAAGACCTTCGTTGTGCTGGATCGGCCTAATCCGACTGGCGGACTTATGTGTGAAGGCGGGCTGCTCGAGCCTGGATTCGAATCGATGGTTGGCGCCTTCAGGGTGCCGTTCCGAACAGGTCTTACGATTGGTGAATATGCACGATATGTGAATGATCGATTGGGACGTAAATGTGATTTGCGGGTAGTGCCTCTCAGTGGGTGGAGCCGTGAAATGGAATACCCGGAGACAGGATTACCATGGTTGATGCCGTCTCCGAATATGCCCACTATGGACACAGTGAGAGTCTACACAGGCAACTGTTTGTTCGAAGGGACGAATTTGTCTGAAGGCAGGGGCACAACGAAACCGTTTGAGCAAATCGGCGCACCCTGGATCGATGGGGAAGAGCTGAGTATCGAGATGAATCGTCTCGGGCTGCCTGGTGTACATTTTCATCCTGTCACATTTACTCCCATGTTCTCGAAACATCATGGGGTATTATGCAACGGGGTTCATACCTTCGTTACGGATAAAGCAGCCTATAAGTCATTAGAGAGCGGCTTGTATTTGCTGCATACGGTGATTCGTTTGTACAGAGACAAGTTCGAATGGATTCCTCCCTTCAAGGAAGGCCGGAAAAATTTCATCGATTACTTGACTGGCAGTGATCGGGTACGAACCACGATTAACGAGGAAGCAGGACTGCAGAACATCATCAAGGATTGGTCGCAAGATGTATTGAGGTGGGAGCAGGAGCGAGCGCCGTATTTATTATATTAGACCTAGACATAGAGAACGGAGGAGGAGAGAGAAGTGGCACAGGGCAGCAATGTTGTAAATGACTCCACGAACCATATGGAATTAGTCGATCTGTCCAAATGGACGATTCGCCAGAAAATAGGGCAAATGCTTCAATGCGGCTTCGACGGGTTGGAGCCGAATGAAGATATTGTGAAGCTGATCAAGGAGCATGCGATTGGCGGAGTGATCTTGTTCGCCAGGAATGTTCGCGATAACCGGCAGGTTGCCGAAATGAATGCTTCCTTGCAGCGTGCTGCGCTCGAAGCCGGCGTGGAACCGCTCTGGATTTCAATCGATCAGGAAGGCGGGATGGTCGCTCGGTTGACCGAAGGCGTTGCCTTAATGCCAGGTAATATGGCCATTGCAGCTGGCGGATCTGCGGAAGCGGCTTACCAGGCAGCTAACATAACAGGCCAGGAGCTTCACGCATTAGGGATCAATTTGAATTTTGCTCCTGATCTCGATGTGAACAACAATCCAAACAATCCTGTAATTGGCGTGCGTTCGTTTGGAGAGTCTTCCTCTCGGGTAGGAGACTTCGGAGTAGAAGCGATACGCGGTCTGCAGGATGCGCAAGTAGTGGCGACAGCGAAGCATTTTCCTGGTCACGGAGATACGGATGTCGATTCTCATCTTGATCTTCCGACGATCAGCCATCCGCGTGAGCGCATCTATGAGGTGGAGCTTCCGCCCTTCCGCAGAGCGATTGAAGCCGACGTGGATGCTATTATGTCTTCTCATATTTATTTCCCCGCATTCGAACCGGATAAGCTGCCTGCAACGCTTTCCCGCCGCGTCTTGACTGGATTGCTGCGTGAAGAGCTTGCCTATGAGGGCGTCATCATGACCGATTGCATGGAGATGAACGCCATTGCCGTTCATTATGGGACTGTCGAGGCGACCGTTATGGCGATCGAGGCAGGGGCTGACACGGTGCTGCTCAGCCATCGGCATGACCTGCAGTATGCGGCGATCGAAGCGCTAGTGGAGGCGGTAGCGAGCGGACGCTTGACTGAGGCGCGGCTCGACGCTTCGGTGCGCAGGCTGCTGGCGCTGAAGCAGAAGCGCGGCGTGACGGCAGCGGCCATCGCCGCTAGCACGGCTGCTCCAGCGGCGAGCGAGGCGTTCGCGAGCGTTGGCGGCAGCGAGCACGCTGCGGCGGCGCAAGCGCTGAGCGAGGCCAGCGTCACGCGCGTCCGCGCGGAGGCGGGCCTGCTGCCGCTGGCGCCTGGCGTGCCGACGCTTGCGCTCGGCGTGCAGCCCGCGGCGGTGTCGCAGGTCGACGAGGCATACGCCGCGCCGACCACGCTTGGAGGCGCGCTGCGGGCGCTTGGCGCCGCCGTAGACGAGCGCGTCGTCGCGCTGGCTGCGCTCGCCGAGCGAGTGGATGAGCTCGTGAAGCTCGCCGCAGGCTATGAGCAGATCGTAGTCGCTACGTATAACGCAGCGTTCCAACCGGCGCAAGGTGAATTGGTGCGCCGCATCATGGAGCTCGGCAAGCGTCCGATTGTTGTTGCTCTGCGCAATCCATATGATTTGTTGCAATTCCCGGAAGTGCCGGCTTATATTGCCGTTTATGAATCAAGACCGCTCGCGCTGCAATCGGCTGCGAAACATTTATTAGGACATATACCAGCTCCCGGTAAGTTACCCGTTTCCATTGGGAATTTATATGCGGCTGGACATGGAGGCGAACAATAATGTTGGCAGAGCTGCTTAACAAACCTAGCCGACTTGTCGTCGGTCTAATGTCAGGAACTTCACTGGACGGTGTGGATGCGGCTATAGTCCGCATCGAAGGGAGCGGGCTCGGTTCTAAGGTCGAGCTGGTTCACTTCACCTCAACATCGTACGACGATACATTGCGTGAGAAGATCAAGGAGCTATGCAGTGTCGAGCATTCCGATGTTGCACAAGTATGCGGAATGAACTTTCGAATGGCTTATGTGCTGGCTGACGCGGTTAAGAAAGCCGTCTCAGAAGCCGGTTTAAGCATGAATGATATCGATCTCGTCAGCTCCCACGGTCAAACCATCTGGCATATTCCGGAGGATGATCCAACTGATCCGACACTGATTCGGTCTACTTTGCAGATTGGGGATATTTCTGTAATCGCCAAGGAGACGGGCAAGCCGGTCGTCGGCGATTACCGGACGGCTGATATGGCCGTTGGCGGACAAGGGGCGCCTCTTGTTCCGTATGGCGATTTCATCTTGTTCCGTCATGAGACGCAGGGGCGCATCGCCCAGAATATCGGCGGGATCGGCAATTGCGCAGCCATACCGGCCAACGGGCAGCCGGAGCAGGTAGTAGCCTTCGATACAGGTCCCGGCAACATGCTGATCGACCAGGCGGTGTACACTTTGTCTGGCGGCAAGCACAGCTACGATGCCGGAGGCGAGTGGGCTGCTCGCGGCACGGCAGATGCAAGCTTCGTCGAACAGATGATGAGCCACCCGTACTTCGCTCGCAAGCCAGCGAAGTCGACCGGCCGGGAGCTGTTCGGCAAGGCCTATGCGCTCGACTATATCCAGCGCATGCAGCAGCAGGGCTTAAGCGACGCAGATATCGTCGCTACGTTCACCGCCTTCACCGCCCACTCGATCGCACAGAGCTACCGCGACTTCGTGCTGCCGCTCATGCAGATCGAGGAGGTGTTCGTCTCCGGCGGCGGCGCCCACAACCTGACGCTGCTGCGGATGATCGCCGAGCTGCTGCCTGAGCAGCGGATCAGCACCTCGGATTCGCTTGGCATCTCCGGGGACGCAAAGGAAGCAGTCGCCTTCGCCATCTTTGCGAATAATCTTATCCATGGCATCCCGAACAACCTGCCGTCCGCAACAGGTGCTAGACAACATACGATTATGGGTAAGCTTGCTTTTCCGGAATGACCACCATCATGACTTAAAAGGAGTTGACCTGTCCCATGATTACGTATCGCACATATCAATCGGGTGACGAGCTGCAGCTAGTTGAGCTGTGGAATCGCTGTTTGAAGAAGGATCCCATAACCCAGATGCGCTTCCGCAATCTCGTGCTGCTTGACGCTAATTTCGATCCGAAAGGGCTGCAAGTGGCTCTAGATCTTGGGAAAAGAATTATTGGTTGTGTTTATGCGGTTCGCCGTCTGCTGCCTATGCATGGGACCGAGCTCGAGCCGGATAACGGTTGGATCCCGTTCTTCTTTGTAGCACCAGAAGAGCGTCGTAAAGGTATTGCGACTCAATTGATGAACAATGCAACCTCTTTTCTCCGTGAACAGGGGCGCACTAACATTTTCTTCTCTTCTTACGCGCCGAACTATATTGTACCGGGTATCGACGAGAAGAACTATCCAACTGGTTATGCACTCTTGCTCAGTCTTGGGTTCAAGCGGTTGTATTCCCCTATCGCGATGGATTACTCGCTTGTCGATTATGAGGCACCTGAAGATATAGCGGAATTGAAACGGCAACGGCGAAGTGAAGGCTACACCTTCCGTTCAGCTCAGGACAGTGACTTGTATGAGGTTATCCAGTTTGCAACCAATGTGTTCAACCCGGACTGGGGAAGAGCGATTAGAGAGGGAGTTCTGCAGGGGCTGCCGCTATCAAGCATTTTGGTAGCTCGTGAGAATGGCAAGCTGGTTGGATTTTGCCTGCATGGCGGGTATGAAGGAGTGAAGGAAAGGTTCGGGCCGTTCGGTGTCGATCCAGGACAGCAAGGGAAGGGCCTCGGCAAAATATTGCTGCACGATTGCCTTACCTCGATGCGGGCACAAGGATTGCATGGAGCCTGGTTCCTGTGGACTGGAGAAACTACACCTGCCGGTTATTTGTATAAAAAAGCCGGCTTCTCGATCTCCCGCAGCTTTCATGTTATGAAACTTATCGAAGCGTAATCTACTAATCGTTCAAGGAGATGACCGACTATCATGAGCACAGAGCAGACCAAATCACACATCTTGGCTATTGGAGCGCATGCCGGCGATATGGAGCTTTGCGCAGGCGCAACTATGGCGAAGTACGTTCAGGAAGGGCATAAGGTAACCTTGTTGCACTTAACCCCCGGTGAGAAAGGTCATCAAAAGCTGACTCCTGAAGAGTATGCGAAGCAGAAAATTGAGGAAGCACATAAGTTCGCTGACATTATTGGCGCTGATGTGAAGTTTTTCGACTATAAAGATGCTGAGCTGCCTGTCAATGATGAGATCAAGTATCAGGTCGCTGATGTCATACGCGAAGTTAAGCCGGATATCTTGATCACCCATTGGAAGAACAGCATGCATAAGGATCATTCCAACACACACTACATCGTGCAGGACGCACAATTCTATGCAGCACTTAAAAATATTGAGCGCCCGCTGCCTAATCATTTTGCACGTAAAATGTACTTCACCGACAACTGGGAGGATGCGGACGATTTCGAGCCGCAGGTATCCATCGACATTCCGGATGAAGCATATGAAACATGGTTAAAAGCGCTTAGCCAGTATGCTTTTGCCCGCGGCGAGACAGGCTGGCCGTATATTGAGTACTACAGTGCGCTCAAGATCGTTCGAGGCGCACCCGTTCGTATGAAACGGGCAGAAGCCTTCGGTGTGCCGCGCGGCTCGTTGAACAAGCGTTTGCAGATGTTTGAATAGTTTGGGATTGACCGTTGTTACCAAAGGCTGATAACTAACAAGCTGCTGGATTACACTCGTTGGTGAGCGTAATCCAGCAGCTTATTGGTCGTCACGATTAAGCCCGCTTAGCCACTGTTGTACGGCGTTGCAGGCGACCTAGCGCGAAATCTGCCAGCAAAGCAAGCAGAGCGGCTGGGACGGCCCCCGCATAGAGCCGCGCGGAGTTGTCCATGTTGATGCCGGAATAGATTTCACGGCCAAGCCCGTCACCGCCTACGAGGGGTGCTATAGTCGCTACCCCTATAGCAATCACGGCTGCGATGCGGATCCCAGTCAGAATAAAAGGGAGGGCGAGCGGCAATTGAACATTCATCATAACCTGGAGCGGGCTCATGCCGATCCCTCGACCGGCCTCTATAAGGGTAGGACTTACTTGAGTAAGCCCTACATAAGTGTTGCGGATAATCGGCAATAGGGAATAGAGGAACAGCCCGATCACAACCGTCGTGAACCCGAGTCCGAATACAATCATAAGCATTACAAGCAGCGCCAGGCTGGGAAACACCTGAATAATATTCGCTAAAGTAAGAATCACACTAGCCATCCTTTTATTCCGCGAAGCGATTACGCCAAGAGGAATGCCTGCAGCCAAGGCCAGAATAAGCCCAAGCACCACCATAAGGATATGCTGATAGGCCAAGACGAGTAAGTCCGGCCAATTCTCTCTGACGTAACGAACAAAAAACTCCACTCAAGCAGCCCCTTCCCTATTTCAGTAACCCTACTTGTTTCAAGTATTGCTCCGCCACTTTTTTCTCATTCCGCTTCTGCACATCTACTTCGTAATTCAGATTAATTATCGTCTGCGCATCGATTTTGCCGATCAGCAGATGGATAATTTCGTTCAGCTCAGGGTGCTTCTCTAACACATCTTTCCGAATGACCGGGGAAGCATCGTATGGCGGGAAAAACTGCTTGTCATCAACCAATGTTTTGAGATCATATTCCTTGAGCCTGGCGTCTGTGGAATAGGCCAGCACAACGTCCATTTTGTTATTTGCAACAGCGCTGTAGACTAAGGCAACTTCCATCGGATATGTTTTGCCGAACGTAATTCCATACACTTGCTTAAAAGCCGGGTAACCGTCATTCGCTCTTTCCAACCAAGTCGTATCAACGCCTAGTCTCATGGAAGGAGCTTCTTCTCTCATATCCGATATTTTCTCTAACTGGTGCTGAGCAGCCAAGTCCTTGCGGACCGTGAATGCATAGGTGTTCTCGAATCCGTAAGGATCGAACCATTTCAGACCGTAATATTGGTCGAATCCTTTTTGAGCCTGCTCCAACACCTTTCGACGATCATTCGTTTGTTCCAGAGGAAAGTAATTATCGAAGATCATCCCTGAATACAGGGTCGCCATCTGAGTATCATTCTTCGTCATGGCATCCAAGACTACCGTGCTTGAAGCCAGATCGGGGAGAATATCGACCTTCAGATCGGTACGGTCTTCAATAAGCTGCTTATACATTTGGGCAATAATCTTCGGCTCGGAGAAGGTCTGGGTTCCGATTCGAATCGTATTGCGGTTACCGCATCCGGTTATTACGCCAAGAAGGATAATCATGCATAGCAGAATAAACATCCGTCGCCATCGTGAGGTTTGCATCATTATGGTCTCAAACTCCTTCTATTGTGCCCTTGCTTATATATTTGAGGCGGGCGTGGTTCTGGTTTTGGCCGTAACCCATTTCTCAGCAAGCCCGAGCAGGTAATCAGCCGCAAGAGCCAACAGAACGGCTAATAGAGCGCCTGTGATAATAAGCTCATTCTTGTTTACCCCGAGGCCTGAAAAAATCAATTGTCCGAGACCGCCTGCTCCGATTAAGGTTGCTAACGTTGCCCAACTGATAATATAAACGGTCGTGACCCGAAAGCCTGACATGATATAAGGAAAAGCAAGCGGGAGCTGAATGAGGAGGAGCCTTTGCACGGGACTATACCCCATCCCGCGAGCAGCCTCAAGCACATTGGGGTCTACAGTCTGGAAGCCGGCATATGTGTTGCGCATAATAGGCATCAGCGAATACAAGAAAAGCGCGAATATAGCAGGCGTGCGGCCAATCCCCAGAATGGGAATCAGGATAGCCAGCAGAGCGAGACTCGGTACCGTCTGCAACACGTTCGCGATCCCGAAGACTATGCCGTTCAACCAGCTTATACGATTGCCTGCGAGCACAATTCCAATCGGTATCGCGACGAGAGCTCCGAGCAGAACAGAAGTCAAGGAGATCACGATATGATCCGATAATGCTGTGAGGATGTCACCCATTCGGCTTTGAACAAAAGAGAAATAATGACTCAGCCCGTTATTCATACGTCCCGCCCTTATGTGAGGACGATGCCATGTCTTCTTCTTTTTCCGACGGCTCTCCCGAATCTTCAATGGTGGTTATGCTATCTTCTGTCTGCTGTTCAGCCAGCGCTGTCAGCTCATCCACGCTCATCTCATCCGGATTGTATACTTCAGCCAGATGACGGACCACGCTGCCTTTGGTTATAAGCCCAACGAACTGACCTTCTCTTGTGACCGGAACGTATGGCAGACCGTGTTCCGTTAAGAGTGCTAAGGCAAGGGCCAGGGATGTACCAGACTCGACCGTATGGGGAAAGGGCACCATCACATCGCCCAACTTGATAAACTCATCCTTGTAGTGCTTTAACACTTGATAAATAGTAGCATGCCCAAGCAATTCTTTTTGTTTGCTAACAATGATCAAGGAATCGACGCGATGTTTTTCCATAATCTTGACTGCTTCTGCCATTCCGCGTCCGGGAGAGGCTGTTACAGGAGTGCCCACCATCACATCATCAACTGTAAGATCAGGAGAGAGTGTTTCGGTTTGCAATCGTTTCGCCCCTATGAAATCCTTGACGAAGTCATTGGCAGGATGTCTGAGGATATGCTCGGGACTTCCATGCTGCACCACTTCACCGGCTTTCATCAGAACAATGGTATCGGCGATTTTTATCGCTTCATCCATGTCGTGCGTAACAAAGATCACTGTCTTCTTGAGCTCCTGCTGCAGCCGGGCTAATTCATCCTGAAGCTGTTCTCGGCTAATGGGGTCGAGAGCGCTGAAGGGTTCATCCATCAGAATAATATCCGGCTCGGCAGAAAGTGCCCGTATTACTCCGATACGTTGCTGCTGACCGCCGCTTAACTCAGAAGGATACCGATTCCGATATGTTTCCGGATCCAGATTGACCATTCTGAGCAGCTCGTCTACTCTTTGATCAATCTTATCCTTGTCCCATTTCAACAATTGCAGCACTACGGCAACATTCTTGGCTATATTCATATGAGGGAACAAGCCCACATTCTGGATTACATAGCCAATGCTTCTCCTGAGCTTAATGGGATCGATCTGCGAGATGTCCTTTTCCCTGATGTAGACTTTGCCTTTAGTAGGATTGTTCAAGCGATTGATATGTTTCATCAAGGTGGACTTTCCGCACCCGCTCGGGCCAATCAAGACCGTTAATTCGCCTTCCTTGAATGTTATGTTAATGGATTTCAGCGCTTCGAAACCATCATCGTAAGTTTTGCTTATATTTTCGAATCGTATCATGTGGTTACCTGCCGTCTTTTTGGTATAGGTGCTTTTTTTCTGAATCAGGGTCTTTCATTCTTCAATCGTTTGGTCCAAAATCCGCCGCGGAATGTTCTCGGTTCGTACGAAATGACAAAAGCCTTGGGAGCATGCTCCTGGATGAAGCGCATCAGATGTTTTTCCAGGCTGCGCTTAGCCAGAACCTCCATCACCACCCGCGATCCGTCCCGGCCTTCAGCAGACCAACTCGTCACCCCGAAGCCTTTGTCCCTTAACAGGAGGGGTAATGAGCTGGAGCTGGAATCGACTACAATCTGCATCGTGACGTAACCAAGGGCAAGCCATTCTTCAATCTTGATCCCGAGCCATACACCGCTCCCCCAACCGATGCAATAAGCGGCTAGATTCAAGGGCTTGTCGATATTATTCAGTACAATCGTCAGGCTCATCAGATAGACAAATACTTCAATCATGCTGATGAATGAAGCAAGCACTCTTCTGGTTTTCATGACGAGAATGATACGAATGGTGAACAAGGATACATAGACGATATTCATAATGAAGATAAATGCCAAGCTCTGCAGTCCGCTCATGGTTGTTAGGCTCCCGCTTGATGTGTGAAATCGACTCATGACCTCAATGGCCTAAGTTAGTCTTGAAAAAGCATCCATTTCCCTTATAATTTGGTTAATAGCAATCGGTTATTCATGATGAGGAGTCTAATGTTCAGATTTTAGCGTAAGCAGCTGCGGAATATGCTCAGATGGAGGGCTGATATGACTCATGAAAGCTTGAATGTTGAAGAATTAACACGTAACCAACCATTTTGCGCAGGGGTTGTGTAAATCCGGAACGGGAAAATACTGGTTACTTTGAATAATGATTTAGATGGGGATCAAAAGCATGCGTTGGACAAATGGGATTTGCTGCTGGAGAAGCCTGCTCTTGCCTCTTTGCTCGAACATGAATTCGACTTATATGAACAAGGAGTGTTGAATCGCGATACAAGAGTCGTGGTCCCTGAGAATGAGTCTTTTATTACGGTCGTCAAGCTGATGAAACAAGTCTAATCACTACAGCTTCACAAAGAACATTAGGGATATTCAGGGAGCGACAAATGAGGAATAAAAAAAGTTCCTGAGGCTAACCTTAAACTCGATTTGACAATCGAGGAGGTTGGAATAATGTTAAAAATTATCGTATTAGCAGCGCTAGTACTGGTAACAGGTTGTACGGCCAAAGATAACATGAGACAAAAACAAGTGACTCCTGAACAAACACGCATTGAAACTCATGCTCTTACTACTACACCGGCACCTACAGTAACACAGGCATCATCAATTGCTATGCCGGGAGTGGGACAATCATCTGTAAAGATGAACCAAGCCCCCATCGCAGCTCCAAATTTGGATTGGTTAAATCCCGTGAAGGGACCGAATCAAAAGCCAACGGAACAGGTACCTGCAAAAGAAACAACGGATCAGACAACAAAAACATCCCAATTCGAACAGCAAGTATTGGATTTGGTTAATCAAGAAAGATCCAAAGCGGGATTGCAATCCCTTAGCATGAATAGCGAATTATCGAAGGTGGCAATGGTCAAAGCACAGGATATGTACAACAACAATTATTTTGATCATAATTCTCCGACATACGGATCTCCATTCGATATGATGAAGAAATTCGGGATCGTATCCACCTCAGCAGGAGAAAATATCGCAAAAGGCCAAACCAGCCCGACGCAAGTTATGAACGATTGGATGAACAGTCCAGGGCATAAAGCCAATATTCTGAATAATAGTTTTACCCAAATTGGAATAGCGTATTATAACGGAGAATGGGTTCAAGAATTTATAGGTTAACCGAATGGGACACCCTCGGCTATGAATAACAAATAAACCGTCAGGCATCTACAGCCTGACGGTTCCTCGTTCCTAACTGATCAGCGAATCAGAATGCCTACAGATTTCTGATCTACCATCACATATTCCATTCCCTCAAGCTTGTCGAATGAAAGCTCTAGAAGCAATACGTTATCACGCAGAACGTCTTCGCAGCTGCTAATCGCTTCTTTCAATTCCTGATCGGCATCGAGCGTCAGATGAATACGTTTCTCTATCGCCAGATCCAGCTTCTTACGCATATCCTGGATGGAGCGAATCAGTTCTCGGACTAATCCCTCTTGAGCTAACTGAGGGGTAATGTCTGTGTTAATAGCTACGGTCATTTGGTAGCCGGATGCAGAAGCGAAGCCTTGCTTGGAGTGTTTCTCCACTAGCAATTCCTCAAGCGGGATGCGCAATGTTTCCGCGGAATCCTCTTCCTTGATCTCGACCCAACCAGAATCTATTACGTTCTGAGCTTGTTCAGCTGTAAGCTTCTGTAATCCGCTCTGGATCATACCTACCTGTTTGCCGTACTTGCGGCCGCCGATCTTCAGGTTAAGCTTGAACGAGAATTCAACGAATTGATTATCGTCACTAACGATACGAATTTCTTTGACATTGATCTCATCCTTGATAATGTCTTCATATCGCTTCAGATCTACTTGTTGGTCCAAGGAGACCATTAGCTCCGATAGCGGTTGACGTGTCTTGATACTAACCTCGTTGCGGATATTACGGGCGAGCTCGACGATTTGGCGCACAATCTCCATCTCTGTCTCCAATACAGTGTCGATTGCGGATTCATCTGCCAATGGATAGCTTGCAAAATGCACGCTTTGCTCTTCTCCACCCAAATTCCGGTATATATCTTCCGCGATGAATGGAGTGAATGGAGCAAGCACCCGGCTAACGGTCAGCATCACCTCACGCAATGTTTGGTAGGCTGCCACTTTATCAGCAGACAATCCATTCTCCCAGAATCTATCCCGTGAACGGCGCACATACCAGTTACTGAGCTCATCGACGAACGCTTCAATATGTTTGGACGGGTTCAGGAAATCGTTAGCTTCCAGCCCTTTATTCACTTCCGCCAGCATGCTGTTCAGTCGAGACATAATCCAACAATCCAACTCATTCGTCTTAGGAAGCGGTTCGTGCTCCTCTGGATTAAACCCGTCAATCCCGGCATACAGCACATAGAAGCCATGAGTGTTGTGAAGGGTATCGATTAATTTGGATTTGGCTTCCGATACGATTTGCTTGGAGAAGCGTTTGCTGTTCCAAGGGGCGCTATCGGTCAGCAGAGCCCAGCGGAACGCATCAGTTCCAAGCTCGTTAATGATTTCCCACGGATCTATAACATTTCCCTTACTCTTGGACATCTTTTGTCCATTCTCGTCGAGTACATGGCCTGTAGCCATTACTGATTTGTATGGGGCTTTCCCGTTATATAAGGTAGAGACCGCCAGCAAGCTGAAAAACCAGCCTCTGGTCTGATCGATTCCTTCGACAATCATGTCAGCCGGGTATTGCTCTTGGAACAAGGCTTCGTTGTCAAAAGGATGGTGATACTGGGCAAAAGGCATCGACCCGCTATCGAACCAAACATCAATTACCTCGGATGTGCGAGTCATCACGCCTGAACAATGCGGACAGCTAAGCTTCACATCATCGATGTAAGGTTTGTGCAGCTCCAGGCTGTCTCCGATATCGCCGATGGCCCGGTTCTTCAAGTCCTGATAGCTATCAGGCGCATATTGATGATCGCAATCATCACAGACCCATACGTTGAGAGGCGTTCCCCAGTAACGGTTGCGGCTTATGTTCCAATCGATCAAATCCTCAAGGAACTTCCCGAAGCGTCCTTCTCGAAGATGGGATGGATACCAGTTGACGGTATTGTTGTTGGCGATCAGTTGATCTTTTACAGCAGTGGTCTCAATAAACCAGCTCTCCGTAGCATAGTAGAGCAAAGGAGACTTACAGCGCCAGCAGAAAGGATAACTGTGTTCATATTTTTCCTTGGAGTACAGCTTCTTGCTCTCGGCAAGCAGCTTGACAATATCAACGTCACAATCTTTGACGAATCGGCCAGCAAGATCCGTAACGACATCTGTGTAACGGCCTGAGCTGTCTACAACTTGCAGCATGCTGATGTTATTTTGTCTCGCTGCCTTGTAATCATCTTCCCCATGGGCAGGAGCAATGTGTACAATTCCGGTACCGCTCGTATCGCTGACGAAATCCCCGCCGATAACTAGATAACCGCGTTCAACGGTGGCGTAATGGAAAGGCGGTTCATAGGTTCTTCCGACTAACTCTGCTCCGATCAGAGTAGACAAAACTTCATATTCACCCTTCATCACGGATTCAACAAGATTAGAGGCGACAATGTATACCTGATTCGCTTGCTTCACCCGGGAGTACTCAAGGTTGGGGTTCACAGCAAGAGCTACGTTAGCAGGAAGGGTCCAAGGAGTGGTGGTCCATGCCAGAATCGATTCCTGTGATGGTCCGCCAGTCAATGGGAATGCAACGGTCGCACTTAAATCCTTCACATCTTCATAGCCCTGAGCCACTTCGTGTGAGCTCAAAGTCGTTTGACAGCAAGGGCAGTAAGGACTTACCCGGTGTCCGCGATATAACAAGCCTTTCCGATGAATGGTGGCAAGGATATGCCACACGCTTTCGATATAATCATTTGTCAAAGTAACATAAGGGTTGTCGAGATCGGTCCAGTAGCCGATGGCTTCCGTCAATTCACGCCACTGCTTTTCGTATTCAAATACGCTTTCTTTACACTTCTTTACAAACTTCTCCACACCGTAATTCTCAATATCGCCTTTTCCAGAAATACCAAGCTGCTTCTCAACCCCAAGCTCAACGGGCAAACCGTGTGTATCCCAGCCTGCTTTGCGAATGACCTTGTATCCTGCCATCGTTTTGTAGCGGCCCATGAAATCTTTAATAACTCGGCCTAACGCATGGCCAATATGAGGCACACCGTTAGCAGTAGGAGGTCCTTCGTAGAATACAAACGCCGGTTTTCCTTCACTGCGGCGAATGGATTCGCGGAATGTATCATTTTCTTGCCAATAGTCTAATACCCGAAGCTCGCGTGTTCTCGATTTTTCTCTTACGTCTACTTTTTCCATTCTTTATCCCACTCCTTATTAGAAAAAAACAAAAAACCCGCCCCATAAGGGACGAGTTATGACTCGCGTTACCACCCTAATTCCACAATCCTCCCCGTATCCATACAAAAGGAATGATCGCAGCACTCGATACACGTACCACCATACGCGTCCCCTGTAACGGAGGAAATCCGATTCAGCTTATTCGTCTGCGGACAAGCTCGTTGCTTCCGGACTTTCAGCTTCATTTCTCGGAGATGATGTTCGGCTGTGATCTGAACACCGGCTTGCAGCAGTTACCGGCTCTCTGGGGAACAGAATAGGCAGCTTACTTGTTCTCTTCATTGAATTTAATCAGTCATGACTGTATGATTAGCTTTATAACATGCGGTAGCCATGTGTGTCAAGTTGTGCTTAACACAATCGGTAAAATATGGTTTATTGTCCGACTTACGGTACCAAGCAGGGTATCATGGGTGCCTTATTAGTTGCGAAGCATAGTTTGATTGGAATGTGTATATAGATGATGAATATTATGAGACCTTCAATGACATATTAATAGCACGGTGTAAGCGAGGTGTGGTTCCGTTGAGCTATTTAACGAGAAATACCAGGGAAGTTGTTATAGAATTATAATAGAAGCGAGGGGATGTGCCGCAGAGACGTTATTGTAGTTCCTAACTGCAAAGTGTCAATGAAGGTAAGACCCAAGATTCGAAAACGTTCGAGACAGTTGTACCTAATCCAAACACCGTTGAGAAGAACCCCGAAAGGGGTTCTTTTTATACAAGACGAGTTGAACTCCAACTATGCTTTCTGGAAGCATTAGTTCAAGTAACCCAAACACTTCATTAATTATAACCCATCTTCCTGCCCACCCACGCGCTAACTAAACTCAACCACGTAAAGACCTTCCGGTAATCAGACCGTTTTCTCACTAATCTGACAATTGTTGATTCGAAATAAAGGAAAAATCCGCGCTACAGCACGTGAAGCGCTGCTTCGCATTGCTCTAAAGCGGAAAATCCGCGCTACAGCTCGCGAAACGCTGCTTCGCATTGCTCTAAAGCGGAAAATCCGCGCTACAGCACGTGTGAAGCGCTGCTTGGCGTTGCTCTAAAGCGGAAAATCCGCGCTACAGCTCGCGAAACGCTGCTTGGCATTGCTCTAAAGCGGAAAATCCGCGCTACAGCTCGCGAAGCGCTGCTTCGCATTGCTCTAAAGGAAAAATCCGCGCTACAGCACGTGAAGCGCTGCTTCGCATTGCTCTAAAGCGGAAATCCGCGCTACAGCTCGCGAAACGCTGCCTCGCATTGCTCTAAAGCGGAAAATCCGCGCTACAGCACGTGTGAAGCGCTGCTTGGCGTTGCTTTAAAGCGGAAAATCCGCTCTACAGCTCGTGAAACGCTGCTCAGCATCCGATCCCTCTAACTGTCCTCCCAAGCGTCTAACTGAACTCAACCATATAGACCAATCCGTATCGGACTGTTTATTATTTACGGGATTTCCCAGGAAATAAGCCGCCTTAAAATGACCTATAAAATATATAGTAACCAGTATACACCCTCTATATATTCTTATATAATTTATTTATTAAATTATATTGCTGGAGGGAAGCCATGAAATCAGAACAAATATCACACACTCCGATACGATCAAAGCCATGGGTACCAAATTTTATTAGCTCTGAAGAGTTTGGAGAGCTAGAACGTGAATACGTGCTGAACGTTCTGGACAAAAAACGCGTCTTCCGGTTTTATTCAGGAGAGATTGAACAATCTGAGGCTTCACGGCTAGAGCAATTATACTGTGAAAGGTTGGGGGTCGAGCATGCGCTTGCCGTCAATTCGGGAACGTCTGCCTTGGTATCTGCATTGATTGGAGCGGGGATAGGTCCAGGCGACGAAGTAATTGTCCCTTCTTATACTTACATAGCAACAGCAGCAGCGGTCCTGATTGCTCGCGCCGTCCCTGTCATTGTTGAGGTGGATGATACTTTGACTATGGATCCTCAGGCATTTGAAGCGGCCGTCACTCCGTACACCAAGGCGGTCATTCCTGTTCATATGAAGGGTATTCCCTGTCAGATGGATGAGATTGTATCCATAGCGCGCAAGCATAAACTTCTCGTCGTTGAAGATGTTGCACAAGCCAATGGAGGCTCTTATAAGGGCAAGCCTCTGGGGACAATCGGCGATGTGGGCTGCTACAGCTTTCAACAATACAAGCTAATCACATCAGGTGAAGGTGGACTGGTTGTTACGGATCAACAGCGTATTTATGCGCGCGCTTGTATTTACCATGATTCTGCTTTAACTTACTGGGGAGCTAATAAACTGGGCGATGTCGCTCCATTTCCAGGTGAGAATTATCGGATGAGTGAGATTAATGCTGCGCTTGGTTTGGCCCAATCACAGAGAATTGATAAGCTGGTCGCCCAGCTTCAGAGGATCAAACAGAAGATCGTACAAGGAATAAGCGATATCCCGGAACTGCAATTGCAGAGAATCCCCGACGAGGCCGGCGACGTTTCTTACAGCTTGATTCTATTTGCGGCTGATGAGGAAGCGGCATTGGAATTCTCTACTTATCTGAGAGAGGAAGGCATTCCGAACGGAACAATGCACAACAAAGGGATTGCAGATCGCCATATCTACTCCAACTGGGAGTACATTATGAACAAACGGGGAGCGTCAGAACACGATAATCCCTGGACTTGTCAAAGCTACAAAGGCAACGTCACCTACAGCCCTGATATGTGCCCGCGCACACTTGGCTTTTTAAGTCGTGCCGTGAGCATCTCTCTCCATCAATCCCTTACGGATGAAGATTGTGAGGATGCTATTCAGGCGATAAGGAAGGCTTCATTAAGATTACGCCAGAATGATAACAAGAAGGGAGTGTGAGTGTGATGCGCGACAACCTGTACGCTGCGGCTGCCAAAGTATTGATCACACCAGAGGAAAGGGCTCCTCTACAAGGGTATGACCCGGACAAACACATTGCCACGCCGCCTGAAGATATAGTAGATGACTTGTATGCCAGGATTCTTATGCTCGACGACGGTCATGCTCGAAGCGTAATCGTCAGTATTGATTGCTGCTTGACCAACGAAAAGATCAGCAAGGTAGCCAATCCATCTGGAGTACCGGGGGGGCCGATGCGAGAATTTATCAACACCTTTCCTGAAGGTACTTCCAGACAATGGGCCGAAGCAGCAGGCATTGAGGAAGCCTGCTTATCGGTTCATGCAACACATACCCACAGTGCGCCTGCTCACTTTCCAGAGAAGTATACTTCAAGAATTAAGGCTGCAATATCGCAGCTAGGCTCAGAGCTTGTGCCTGTTCGAGTAAGCGTAGGGGTGACAGAGTGCAAGATCTCCTCCAACCGTCGTCCAACCCTTACACCTAATTATGACATCCCCATTGATCAAACCTTAACGGTTGCCTATATGGAGACTGTGTCAGGAGAACCCTATGCTGCGCTCGTGAATTATGCTGCTCATCCTACATTGCTGCGGAATCCTGTGAATCGTGTGTCATCCGAGTTTGTCGGGCTAGCTATGGGAAAGCTGGAGGTTGAAGTAGGGAACCGCTTTGTTTCCTTGTTCACGCAAGGCTTCAGCGGCGACATATGCCCGATCTTCCCCGGATATGGCTCAACGGAAGATACTTATAACCATATGATCTCAACGTCGCAACAGCTATACGAAGATATCAAGCTTGCAATTGCTGCTCGTCACACTATTGTCAGCAGACCGATACAATGCGGTAAACGCCGTGTCAGCCTCCCTACTCGTGATGATTTTCATGTTCCTGAGTTAGACGTCACCATATCCGTGGTGAGTCTCGGAGAGCTGGTTCTGATATCTGTATCAGGAGAAGTCTTTAACGGGTATATAGAGAAAATTAAACCATTCCTCTCCAGTCGCTTTGTCATGTTCTCAGGTGTGGCGAATGGTTACACGGGCTACATCCCGACCATTGAGGCGTTTCGGGATGGACTGGGCGGCTATGAGATGAATACAACGCCGTTCGACGAGAAGGTAGAGTCTATTTTCATTCAACAGATCCATGCCTTGATTGCAGAGGTAATTTAGACAGAAAGAGACCCGCAGCATGAGCTGCGGGTCTTAAAATTTATATTTTAAAAAGGGGGTCATCCATAGAATAACCAATTAACATTAAGGGAGTGTGAAAATTACATTACATTTGTGTTACAAATTTCTTTGTCTCTGTTTTAAGCATTAATCTTGCAACCTCGGCGGGATTCGAGCGTTAACCTTCTGTTCGAAGCTGTAAGCGATTCGGATTAAAGCAGACTCGCTGTAGGCTTTCCCAGTAAAGGCAATACCGAAGGGTGAGCCGTTGTCCTGGAAGCCTGCCGGAACGATTATGGACGGGTAGCCCGAGACAGCTGCTGAATCTGTTATGCCCGGACAGAAGAGCGCATCAAGACGGTGTTCGGCAACCAGTTTGTCGATTCCGTCCTCTCTTGAAGCTCGCCAGTCACGTAAACGGTCGAGAATGTATTTGGTTTCGGTCATAGTCCCTGAGGTTTCGTACTCTGCTTTCTCTAATGTTCTCTGTCCATATTTCAACGTTTGCAGATGATTAAGATTATTGTAATCTATGAGATCTCTAAGCGTACGTATAGGAGCATGAGGTCCGAGCGATGCCAAATAACGGTTAATCGCAGATTTGAACTCATAGAGCAGGACAGAAGAGCTATTGGCGATGTGAGGCAAGTTGGTCTGCTCTATAATTACCGCTCCTGCTTCCTTCATTTGTAGGATGGCTTGTTCAATTAACTGCTTCTCTTCATCCGAGAAATCCTCGATATATCCGCGATTTATCCCAATGCGTGCTCCCCGAAGTCCTTCGGTGTCCAAGGCTAATTGATAATCAGGTCCTTCCCGGCTTGGAGCGAGCAGGGTAGATGCATCCGCAGGGTCGGATACCGCGGCCATAACACTGAGCAGGATGGCTGCATCCTCGACAGTACGGGCCATGGGACCTGCTGTGTCTTGCGTGTAAGAGATCGGGATGATCCCCGATCGACTGATAAGACCTACAGTCGGCTTAATCCCAACCAGACTGTTGTAATAGGCTGGATTAAGGATGGAACCTGACGTCTCTGTTCCAACCGCAACTACGCACAGATTGGAAGCGACGGCAACGGCAGAACCGGAGCTTGAACCTCCAGCGCGAATGTCCCCTGGCCCATAAGGATTAAGCACTTGCCCGCCTCTTGAGCTATAACCGTTAGGCATACCGGTCGTCATGAAATTGGCAAGCTCGGTCATATTGGTTTTACCCAGAATGACTGCCCCGGCATTTCTTAGTTGGGTAACCAGGAAGGCATCCTCGGTTGCAAAGGAGTTAGCCAATGCTAATGTGCCTGCGCTTGTATGCATTTTATCCGCTGTATTGATGTTATCCTTCAATAGAATCGGTATACCGTGCAGTGGTCCTCTAATCATGCCTGATTTTCTTTCCTGATCGAGCTTTTCTGCAATGTACAGAGCATCCGGATTTAATTCGAGTACGGCGTTGAGGGCTGGTCCGGATTTGTCGATCCGAGCAATACGCTCCAGATAAAGGAGAGTGAGGCCGTGTGAAGTTATTTCACCGCGATCGAAGGCTGCCCGTATGGTACGGATTGTCGTTTCTTCCAATTGAAAATGCAAAAAAATCTCTCCTTGCTGCTCTAGGATACAACAAACGTAGCAGAGCGGACAGGAAGAGAAAAGGGTAAAGATTCATTTATTTAAACTAGACGCTGCGAATGAATTCTTAATGATCTGTTGTTGTTTTATTAGAGCTGCGGTATTCCTTGGGTGTGAGGCCTTTAACCTCTTTGAAGACACGAGAAAAAGTTCGGAAATGCTCAAAGCCAGATTCTATGGCAACATCCGTGATCGTTATATCGGAGGTGACGAGCAGTGTGGATGCCCTACTGACTCTAAGCAAGTTTAAGTAGTCCTGAAAGCTTTGTCCCATATGATTCTTGAAGATACGGCTAAGATAGGGACTGCTTTTATGATACATATCGGCCAACAGCTTGAGTGATAAAGGTTCAAGGTAATGAGTATGCGTATATTGAAGAATGCTCCTTATGATGTCGGAAGAGGAATCCGATAATGTGTCCGCGTTGGATGTTGTCACTTGTGTCTGATGTTCGCGCATCACGAGAAGTAAGGTTTCAATCAATTTGTGACGGATGAAAATATTTTTCCCGAAATAATCACGTTCAGACTCTTCGATCATTTCATCCAGATTCCGCTTAATCCTCGCCGCTCGATGAGACTGTATTTCGAGAAAGGATGGCATTTTAACCCCGATTGTAAGAATGAGGTTGCTTAACACACTATCATACTCCGAATCCAGAAGAATACTTAGGTCAAACATGCAAGAATACAGGGAGATGGGATTCTCAGGATCGCTTTCAATCGAATGAATGTGATGAGGAAGCAGTAATGACACCGTTCCAGGCGACATGCGATGCTTCTGACCATTAATAATCTCATAGCCGCTGCCAGACAGGACAAACGAAAGCTCGGCAAAATCATGATGATGCAATTGAGATTGATAAGGGATTCTGTTCAGTAAGATATAGAATGGAAAATAACCGCTTTTTTGCTTAGAAACAGACAGGGCATCCTGATAGATTGGATAAGTTGTCATCTTGCTTCCTCCGCTTCAAACGTACTAAATCGCTTCCCAGCGGTTCTCAAATTTGATTAATTTGGGGTGAGGGTGGAGTTGATCTACCGAGTAGATGACTAGTCGCAGCTTCCGAATCCAAGGCTCGAAGCTCGAATAGGCGGCAAACGAATTTGCATTTTTACCGGAAATACCGAGAAAGTGAGGGCCTTTATATTTGTCCGTTAGAAATTGCAGAGCCGAATCCATCGGCGTGTATTTCTTGCGTTTGCGCTCCCACTCATCGATATCGATAGATATGTTCTTGATATGACCGCTCAGCTCCTCTAACCGCTCAAGCCGGACATGATAAGGTTCAACAGCGGCTGCCTCCGGTTTGGAGACCATTCGTTTAATCGTTTGCTCATGAAGCGGGTATAACACCACACGAGCCATGTCATGCTGCTCTGCCCAATCACACAAAGCTTGCAAATCGCTCAGCGTGTAATGGATATCGAAAGCATCGTAGACAATCAACGTGCCTCGAATCGTTTCTTTCTCAGGCTCGTATCCATAGGGGACATGCGTAACGGTTCGTGGCATAAGAGTGACCTCCGCTTCAATGAATGAGTTAGTACTATTAGTATAAACCTGTTTCAACAAAATTAATAATGAAACTGACGGGCAGGACGATTGAACCAAAAAATCGAAATAATGTTCAATAAGCTTCTTCCAATTGAACGAGAAAAAATATCAACTTAAGGACGACCTGAAATAAAAACTACAGATCAGGAGGGCGTAGGGGGCGCAGGCGAAATCACGTTTCATTCCGGCGGTAGATTCAAACGCCAAGCTTCAACTTGCCGTCACTCAATTAGACGCGCCAAAGGTTTTGTAGGAGCTCGAGTTTCAGATTCCACATAATAGTACTGACTAGAATTAGTTGAAGGATAGAGAACAGGTGCATTTAATATAGCAATGCTTCGCTCCCAAATTGAAGGGAGCTTTTTTATTTATATTATGACCTTGATTTTCCAATTATAGCCTGTTAGAATGTCCTTATAGCAAAATGATAAACAAATATATATCTTTAGATATATCTGGAACCCTTATTAATAAAGTTTGGAGGAGAAGGCCAGTGAATGATCATTTATCCCAAGTGGAGTTAGACAATCTCTTTGAACTAATCATCTTGTTGAAATCAAAAATGCATAATCTGAACCGTTGGTTCTTTTCCAAACAAAAACATTACTCGAACGCTAATAATTTGCTCGGTGGTATTTGGAGGCTAGTTCATGATTTTAGGATTGACCTGTTTACAAAAGATGATCTTTTTTTTTGGAACCCACTTAACCAAGTAGCAATGCAATCATATAAAATGGGTGAAACAATAAAGACTGATATGGAGAAGGCTGCTCTCATCAACCAACTTACCCAACAATTCATGGAGTTACGTCAGTACGTTGAAAAGCTGGAGAAGAGTGCTGTTCGCCAGCAATACTTATTAGATACAGGACTTGTCGCGAGTCAAATCGGTACTATATCGTGGGCGGCGAAACTTGCTGGAAAAAGTGAGATCACAATTCGGAGACACATTGTAGACAAGAAGATATGGGCTTTACAAATTACAAAGTTCTGGTGGATACCTAGGGAAGAAATAAAGGTACATAATGGTGAGGGGGAAATTGAATGAGTTCTGAATCAACGGAAAGTGCTTTGAATACTGTCCAGACGACGGCATCAGAATTTATATACAAAACTAAAGAAGAAGCAAAATCTTTTAAACTAAAGGTTAATTGCAAGTTTGATCTTTCGGAAGAAAATATTCAGGAAGTATCAAAAGAAATTGGCAAACTGCCTAAAGATAACGTCGTCTTTAAGAATGGTATTGCCATTCGGAATTCGCTTAGTCAAGAGCAGAAATTAATTATTCTAACGGCAGTGGCGGAAGTAACTAAGAAGGATTACGAATATTGCCTAGATAATGATGTTATACAGATACATAAACATGTCCGTGAAGATTACTTAAGGGACGATCCACAGGTATTAACTAAACGAGGCTGGTCGATAGAGGAGGATGAACTCCTCAAGGAAATGGCCCAAATATTATGCAATCTTGTAGATGTCCATAAGGCAACGGTAAAGTTTCACGCTAACGGAGAGAGTTTGGAAAATATGACTTACACTGTCTCAGGTAATCATGGAGGATATGAAGGCAGGCTTACTTTTAAATTTGACACCGTTTTAGATGAAAACGGAATTGTTATTGATATTTTCTTGATAGTAACTGTTTTGGACCGGAAACCGCTAATATAATCGGTTATACCGGTTCTTTTTTGTCCATACTATGGAATATCTTCTTATATAATTACTGTTCCCCTTGTATTTCAAGGTTCTACCAAGTAAAATGAGGTTAAATACCATGGAGGAGGGGACTTTTATGGGAGCTCAGGTCATGGACAAAAAGATTACCGTTGCACCCCAAATGGGACGTTGTTCTTCGTGTGAACATCCAATGGTTATCAATCATAAGACGTTGGATAAGCCTTACAAAGGTATTACGTTAAGAATGCATAATTTTCGTGTTCGTCAGTGTTTGAACTGCGGAGAGGAAACATATGGAACTGGAAGCTTGATCCGATTTGGAAAAGTTGCTATTGCTCAGTTTGAGCGCAATGGTGATCCAAATCTCTATTGCCAATACAACAGTAATTGAAGACCCGCCTGATTCTGGAGCGGGTTTTTCTATGCCTATTATCGTCCCTTTTCCGTCTTACTTCTCACGTTAGGTAATCGAGCTAAGATGATCTTCCTTGCTAGTAAGATCAGATCAAATAAAAAAAGCTCACCCCTAAGCGAGAATTATACGGCGAACAACCCGGTATAATCTTCGCAAGGAGTGAGCTTATTTTATGATTTGAGGAATGTAGGGATTTCTTTTCCCTTAGCCCAGACACGTTCCAATTGGAGCTCCGGGGATACTAGCAAGACGTCGGCTTGTTTGCCAACCTGCAGACTGCCTGTCAGCTCGAATATGCCTAGCTGACGAGCAGCGTTGGAGCTGGTCATTGCGCTTGCTTCGGGTACCGATAAGCCAACTTTTTCAACAACGTAGCGCAAGGCTTCGATCATGGTCAGCGTACTTCCGGCAAGGCTGTTGCCTTCCTTCAAAGTAGCAACGCCGTCGTTGACCACAACCGCCAATCCGCCGAGGTCATACAGGCCGTCACCCAACCCGGCAGCCGCCATGGCATCTGTAATAAGGATCAGGTTGTTGTTATTCTTAACCATCGTGACGAGGCGGATCGCAACCGGATGTACATGATGTCCGTCTGCGATAACCTCTGCATAAATTTGCGGGTTCGTTAACACAGCGCCTACAGTCCCAGGCTTACGGTGGTGCAGCGGTGTCATCGCATTATACGTGTGCACAGCCTGGTTCAAGCCGTGTTGAACCGCCTCTTCAATCTGCTCAAAGGTTGCGTCGGTATGACCGGCTGCGGCATTAATGCCATTCTTTCTTAGCCACGCAATAAAGTCCAAAGCACCCTCTGATTCTGGAGCCAACGTAAGCTGACGAATAAGACCGGGATATTGCTCAACCCATTCCTTCATCCATTCTAATTGCGGCGCAAGCATATGAGCAGGGTTCTGCGCACCTTTCCATTTCGGGTTAATGAATGGACCTTCGAGATGAACACCCAGCACTTGGGCTCCCGGCATCTCTTGTTGTTGGTAGGCATGGACGCTGGCAAGCACATGTTCGATATCGCTCTTGGATGCGGTCATAGTCGTAGCAAGGATAGTGGTTGTGCCGTTTCCTCCGTGGAAGCGAGTGATCTTGTCCAACGATTCAGTGCTGGCATCCATGAAATCTCCGCCAGCGCCTCCGTGGACATGAACGTCAATAAAGCCAGGCAGGACCCATGCGCCGCCGGCGTCAATCGTTTCACCATCGAAGGAGCTGTCTGAGGCCGCTCCAGCTGAAATGGAAATGATGACACCTTTGTCAAATACAATTGTTCCTTCTTCAACGACTCCTTCTTCGGTAACGACAGAAGCATTTATGATACGAGTAGGTTTCATTCGAACAACCTCCCTGATTCAGAATCTAATAGAACGACAACATGAGGATGAGTTTGCAACAAGGAAGCTGGACACTCCGTGGTGATCGGTCCTGTCAGGGCGCGATGGACAATCTCGGCTTTATCCGCTCCGCGGACGACAAGAAGGATCATCTTTGCCTTCAAAATCGTGCCTACACCCATTGTCAGAGCATGTGTGGGCACCTGATCAATGGAGTCGAAGAAGCGGGCGTTCGCCGAGCGAGTCTCTGCCTTAAGCTTCACAATATGAGTCCCGCTCATTAGAGCGTGATCAGGCTCGTTGAAGCCGATGTGGCCATTATGGCCAAGGCCGAGCAGCTGCAGATCCATTTGTTTGGCTTCATCTAACAAAGCGTTATAACGTGCGCATTCTTGTTCCAGATCAGCTGCGTTCCCGTTGGGAATATAGATCTTATCTGGATTAGCGTCGATATACTGGAATAAATGCTCGTTCATATAGTTGTGGTAGCTCTCAGGGTGGTCTTCCGGGATGCCTACATACTCATCCAGATTAAAGGTAGTCACCGATTTGAAGCTAACCATCCCGGCTTTGTGAGACTCCACCAGGTCTTTGTAGATGCCAATAGGTGTACCGCCAGTTGCCAGACCTAGAACGGCTCTTGGGTTCGTTTGCACCAAGCCTGCAATAATGCCTGCTCCAGCCTCATTCAGTTTGTCTTGGGATGCGAATTTTAGAATATTCATAGTGAATTATCTTCCTCTTTCTTTACGATATTTGCGGACCATTTGGTAAGACTGTTCAAGCTTAGGGACGTATTCATCGAATGATTCGCTGACGAGACCCATGAACAGGATATCGATGACATGAAGCTGTGCCATTCTGGATGCCATATCACCTCGGCGCATACCCTCCTCAAGAGAGGATAGCGTAAGCGTAATGTCTGCTAGCGAGGACAACGTATTAGGCCCGTACTTGGTTAGAGAGACCGTAGTAGCTCCGCTCTCCTTGGCACAACGTAAGGCATCAATAGTCTCTAAGGTTTCCCCTGAATAAGAAATGGCGATAGCTACATCGCTTTCGGTCAGATTCGATGCTGAGGTTACCTGCATGTGAGGATCTGAGAATGAACGGGCGCGTTTGCCAATCCGAATGAGCTTCTGATAGAAATCCTCTGCAACTATGCCCGATGTGGCAACCCCATAAATATCAATCTGACCTGCTTGATGGAGTGCGTCCAATGTCCGCCTTAGCTGCTTCAAGTCCAACATTCTGGACGTGTCCGAGATCGAGCGCAGGTGGTTGGCCTCCATGGCGGCAATAATGCTTTCAAGGGAGTTGCCTGCTACGATATCCTGATAGGACCCGGCTGGCTGGATTTGGGCCAATTCCGTAGCGAGCTGCATCTTGAGACCGGTGAAGCCGCCAGGATGGAAGCTTTTACAGAAACGGGAGATCGTGGCCGTACTGGTATCGGCTTGTTCAGCAAGCTCCGTAATGCCCATTCTTACTACCTGCCCAGGGTGCTCGGCAATATAGGCGGCCAAGTTATACTCCTTCGGGTTAAAGCTATCAAGGTTAGCCTGTATGGCACGCAAAATGTCGGACATGGATAATCATCACCCCAAACACTAGTGTAAATAATTTTACTAATATACTTATATTACACGAAAATTATTTACGTAGCTAGTCAAAATATGTAATATTTTCGCAATATATTATCCCTTTTGAAGGGTTACCTGATTTCATTGGGTTTAACCATTGACTTCCACTGCAAATCATGTTTGTATTAAAAATAAATTTGATCTCAAAAAAAGTAGAGTAGACAGGAATGAGGAGTAGCTTTTATGAATAAACGACAATGTCCAGAAGCCATGTTATTCGATTTGGACGGAACTTTGTTCCAGACGGAAACATTATTGTTACCTGCTTATGATGCTGCATTCGATGAAATGCGCGCGGAAGGTACATATACAGGGGAAACACCTCCTGCTGAACGGATCTTGAGCAGTCTGGGTATGCTGCTTGAACACATTTGGGAGCGAGTATTGCCGGAATCATCCATCGAAGTCCGCAATCGGGCAGATGTGCTGCTGCTGCACCATCAGAAGGTGATGCTGGAGCAAGGTATCGGCGCTCTGTATCCAGGTGTGCTGGAAATCTTGACCGCCTTACATGCACGAGGAGTGAAGCTGTTCGTAGCGAGTAACGGATTAGAAGTGTACGTGCGCGAAGTTATTGCTAACCTTGGACTAGGCCATTTGTTCACGGATCTATACAGCGCCGGTCAGTATGAAACTAGATCGAAGGTTGACCTGGTGCATATTTTGCTGGAGACACACGGGATTACCTCAGCCTGGATGGTCGGAGACCGCTCTTCGGACGTGGAAGCAGGTAAGGAGAATGGTTTGCCTGTTGTGGGCTGCCGATATGCAGAGTTCGGTAAAGCAATGGAGCTGGATGGGGCGGATATGATCATCACCTCGTTCGCCCAATTACTGGATTGGGTGGAGTAAGATGAAAAGAAGATTCGTTATCGAAGCGGTTATGCTCGCGACCTACGGTGAATTAATGGTTCCAGGAGTGCCAGTTGAGTATGTAATTCCTCATTCGACGATTCTGGAATTATATGAAATGCGGGAGAGCAGCGAGCCAGTCATGCCCGATTCTGAGGATGATGCCCATGTGAAGCTGAAGATTAGTGAACTAATCGCTTTTCTGGAAACGCCCTTTAACAAACTCAAGCTGGAGCGTGCATTACTTGCACCATGGCGGATGAGCCCGAGCTTGCTCGTCAATGATGAAGTAACGATATCGGTTATGTATGCGGTTGATAGTGAACAGTATGGGGAAATCTTCGATCCGATCGAGACCGAGATGATCTTAACTGCCATTCGTGAGAAGATCCCGATGTTAAGCGATCAACTCGAATTTCTGGACAAAGTGATTCAATCCGATATTCCCGTGCAAATCTTTGATGTGGATGATTTCGAATTTGCGCTGGAGCAAGATCCTTCGTCGAATGACTGGGGTACATTGTGAGTACAACCAATTGCTAGTTTATATGAAGAGGTTTGTGCAGAGTAAGGATGAAGGTCCTTCGGCATAAACCTCTTTCTGTTTTGGGCGCCTCCCAAGAGTTTAAGATCTTCTTAAGATTTTGTTTCATGTAACTTAAGATTCTACCTGTATAGTCATGAGTGTCCATAAGAAGTAAAAGGAAGGGCAATCAATTTAATTGGAGGATTCTATGATTACCGTATCTGATTTGAACCATGAATTTCGCATAGGCAAAAAAGGCAAGGAACGTGTTGTTCCTGTGCTGCATCAAATAAACCTGCATGTCAAAAAGGGAGAGATCGTCACCATTGTCGGACGGAGCGGGTCAGGGAAGTCTACATTGCTTAACCTGATCAGCGGCTACATGAAAGCAACGGCAGGCAATATTATAGTTGACGGACGTAATGTTACGAAGCTTAGTGAAGGGGAATGGGCGGATTTCCGGCTGGAGAAGTTCGGTTTTATTTTTCAAAGCTTCCAGCTTATTCCGAGCATGACGGCTTTTGAGAATGTCGAGCTTCCGCTTGTGTTGAAGGGTGTCGATGAGAAGGAACGCAAGGCTCGGACAGAAGCGATGATGAAGCAGGTCGGCTTGGAGGAGCTGGGAGGGCATTACCCGGGTGAATTATCTGGAGGGCAGCAGCAGCGGGTCAGTATAGCGCGAGCCTTAATTGTAAACCCGCCGATCCTGTTAGCTGATGAACCTACGGGAAGCCTGGACAGTGAGAATGAGCAGTCCTTGCTCGCCTTTATACGCCAGCTGAATGAAGAACAAGGCATCACTTTTCTAATCATTACGCATGATGATCAAGTCGCATCCATCGGACACAGGACTTTATTGATCCAAGATGGTCGTATGGTGGAATCCTTAAGCACAGCGAAGGGGGTTCTCCAATGAAATGGAAAGATAAGTTCCGCTTCGTCCGGCAAAATATGAAAAAGAACCGATCCCGCGTATTCATGACCGTTCTTGCTACCGCTATGGGATGCTCCTTCCTGATCGTATTGGCCTCCGTTGGCTTCGGCTTGCAGAAGAGTGTTGTTGATGAAATTACCGAAGGCCGCCTGTTGACCGACATTAATGTGTACGGAAAAAAAGATGATAAACAGAACTACCAGCAATTAACAGAAGAAGATCTTACCTTTCTGGAATCGATCCCAAATGTAAAAAGTGTCACACGCAGACAAATGGTGCGGCAGTCTCTCGTGCACACGGTTGGCGGTTTAACTACACAGAGCCAGGCAATGGTTGTGCATATGCCATCTGAGATCAAAGCAGGATTCGAGCTTTCCGAAGGGCGGATGCCTCAAGCAGACAATGAGATTATTGTCGGTTATAACTTCGCTGAATCCCTTCGCAAGCCTGGTGAAGAGCCGAAGGAAGTACCGTCGGGTGACGGATCCAAACAGGAAGCAAACAAAAATGTGCCTCAAGTGTTGAACCAGAAGCTGGATATGGAAGTCAAACAATTTGTAAATAAAGTGGAACAAAAGAAAGTCATTCCGGTCACTATCGTAGGGGTTACACAAGCGCCAACGAGAGAATGGGCAAAAGACCAATCCGTCTATATTTCCGAAGCGGTATTGAAAGAGATTGAGGCTTTCACTCAGACCCCTAGAGGACAGATCAATTTTCCGGATCAAAATAGTGATATTCCTAAGGCTAGTCCGTTGGCAGCCAGGGTGTATGATGATGTGCATGTGTACGCAAACGATGTGGAGCATGTGAAGGCGATCGATGCGGCAATGAGTGATAAAAATTATGCCAGTCATTCGATTGTGAATGAACTGAAGCAAGTTAATATGATATTTACGATTATGAAAATAGGCCTTTTGCTCGTAGGCACGATTGCGGTATTGATCGCTTCGATCGGAATTTTCAATACGATGTCGATGGCCGTTACGGAACGTTCGCAAGACATTGGAATTATGAAGGCGATCGGAGCGCATCCGTCCACAGTGAAAAGTATTTTCTTGATTGAGAGTACCTATATAGGGCTGCTCGGAGCTATTATAGGAACGGTTGTCTCTTATGCAATCAGCATCTCCGTGAATTTGGCGCTGCCGTTCGTGATATCCAACTTTCTTAATGAGACCCCTCCTGAAGGGTTGATCTTCTCTTACATTCCTATTACGCTTACGGTCATATGCGTTGCCATTAGCTTGCTGGTTGCCATGCTGTCCGGACTCCGTCCAGCAATCCGCGCAACCCAAGTAGACGTTCTGAAAGCACTCAGACGCGACGTTTAATTACAAAGAAACCTGACTGGGACGTTCCCCGGTCAGGTTCTTATATTTCACCTTAATGATAAAGACTTAAGCTAGCTGCTGACATCGCTGCTGACAGGGCTGCCGTCATTGCTGCTGCCGATGTTGGTTCCGCTGCCAGAGAACTCCTTGATCCAATCTGCATCGGACTTGGTGCTTGAATCAGGTTGGCGCTTGCCTTTATGATAAACCCACAAAGCGTATTCGAGAGGTCTTGAGACGGCCTTGGAATACGTATCCAGCTCTCCGATCCGTGCAAACACCTCACGAGCAGGCTTGGGATTTAACTCCAACAGCCAGGGATGACCACCCGGATCAACAGCGATGTCCAAGCCCAGCTCGCACAGCTTGCCGTAATTTTTCTCCAGAAACTCCGCTACCGCATGGCTCATAGTGTTAATTTCCTTAGTAATCTGGGTGACGGTATCCGGAGAGAACTTTTGTCTGAGCAACGTAAGCAGCGGCACTGCTTCACCGCCCCCGTGCAGATTGGAGGTGATACTGCGTTTGGGTCCGACGCGACCGGCGCAGCCGGTCACTTCCCATTGCCCCTCTCCGTTTTTCTGGATGAGGAGACGGAAGTCGTGTACTCTGCCGTCACTCATCTTACTCTGGATCCCTTGTTGGATCAAATATCGGTCTTTCAAATCCCATCCTGCAAGCTTAATGCCAATCTGTTTATCCGATGCCAGACGGGGAGATATGATTCTGCGGCTGCGGTCTCTGCCCTGAATGAGGAACAATCCGCTTCGCTTTTTTTCAATGCGCAGAATGCCCCGCCCTCCAGTGCCATTAATCGGTTTCATATAAACCAGACTACGACGCTTTACGAATTCCGTTAAATCGCTGGATGAGCGGTACACTTTCGTTACTGGAAGATAAGGGCGAATCGACGCGTTTCGATACAGCAGTTGATGAACGGCCCATTTGTTGCCGATCGGCCGATTCAGGAAGGTCAGTCTGTTTCCGTAGACGGCGCGGAATCTCTGGAACTGCCGGAAGCGCTCGTTCGGTTGATACCGGCAGCGATCATAGATAATATGAGGGAAGCCTACCCACTTCCGGCTCCATGTTTTTTCTGTGAGATCATAGAGGTGAGCGTGAACTTTTTCGTTCTTATAATCGACATCCTGAGGAGTGAAGACGATAACCTGAAGCCCAAGCTTCTTACCTTGGGCAATCAGTTTACGAAAGTAGACTCGCTCCTCCAGATGATGGTTGGAATTCAAATACAACGTCATAACACCCAATGTTGGCTTTGACAAGTACAGGTTCACCTTCTTTTTAACATTTATGCATTTATATTTTGTAGGGTAATTTACACTTGAACAGCTGTGGTTGTAGTCCCGGAAGCCTTTGCATGCTTCAAACGAATGAGGTGAAGCGAGTAATGTATGATTCGTTCCAATGATTTTTTGCGAATATGCGGCTCGTCGAATTTCATTGGCTTGGAATTCGCTTCGAAGAACCAGATATGCCCGCCAACGTCAATTCCTAGATCCATGGACATCTCGCCCAACAGATGACCCGACTTTTTCTCGATTTGTCTGGCAATGGCAAGTGACGCTTTCTTGGCTCGCATTAATATTCGGCGAGCTCCTGCGGAGCCGAAGCTGGAAGCGAGTAATTTCGCTGGATCGTCGATGGAGCCTCCGCGAGGGACGTGGGTCGTGATACTGCTCCTTCCAGCCAATCGGGCACCGATTCCAGTGAGATCCCACTCGCCTTTGGCGTTTTTCTGAACGAGAACGCGCAGGTCGAACGGTCTCCTTTTGTGACGGGCAAGCGTGATGCCTTGCTGGATAATGTATTCTTCGTCTTCCATCTGCTCTTGAACTTTCGTCCACAGCTGGGGTATTGTACCAGATTTAAAGACATGACTGCCTTTTGTTTCCTGAACGCTCAGCCTGAATTCCGGTCTGCGGAGAGTGTGCCGGTACTTGCGGTGTACCTTCATAATCCCTTTGCCAGCTTTGCCGCGAATCGGTTTCAAATAGACGGTGGGATACATTTTAAGCAACGTTTCAAGTTCAATACTGGATGTCATTTTTCTAGTGGCTGGAATGTGCTTTGCCGTAGTCTTGGCCTTGTTCAACCACTCGAACAAGGTCCATTTATTGAAGAAGGCTGCATTGAACAATCGGACATGCGGGTTTCTAAGACAAGATTGAAGCGTCAGCTGCACTTCCTGCAACGCTTCATCTTGTCGAAAGGGAATCCGATTGTAGATCACATGAGGGATGGCTATCCATTGTTGGATCCACATGTTCGATTCCGGATTGTAGAGATAACCAATAATGCGTTTGTTTCTAAGCTTAAGGTCTTTCACGGTGACGACACAAACGGATACACCCATTTCGTATCCTGTTTGGATCAAATCAATGAAATTGCTGCGATTACCGCGAAATTGCTCATTCTCATCATCCATTGTTAAGATAGCTAGAACGGGGCGATGCAGTGCTTGATGACTGGAAATATCCACCTAATTGTCCCTCCTCGCTCTGAAATTAGCAAGGTAAGTGAGATGCTCATAAATATATTGGAGGGATGCGTAGCCTTGTGCTTTCAACAGAGGGTGCTTGAAGATGGAGCGTCCAGGCTTGGAATTCGCTTCGAACATCCAGATTCGTTCGTTCTGATCGATTCCGATATCAAGGCCCAGCTCACCCAGGTTATGTCGACCGTTGCGCTCAATAGCTTCGGCTAATTTGATGGCGGCATTCTTGGCGTCCTGCAGAATCGTGTCTCCTTTTGCTCCGAAAACACGACTTAACACATTCTCAGGGGTCATGATTTGGCCGCCGTTTTTGACATGGGTCGTAACACTGCCTTTTCCTGCTTTCTTGGCTCCAATTCCAGCAACGACCCACTGATTGCTCGCATTCTTATTGAGATGGAAGCGGAAATCAATAGGACATGTATCCAGCTCAATCAGTCGGATCCCCTGTTGGACTACATAACTGCGCATCCGGCTGTGGGAACTAAGCAATTTGTATAAGCCGTTTATATGAGTGAAACGGAATAACACATTTTTGCCCTGACGGCGGAAACGAGCGAAGTACCCCCGCTTCGGATGATAAGTCAATCTATAAATACCTATTCCCAGACTGCCTGCGGTTGGTTTCAAGTATACGAAGCGATGTTTCTCCAGCATCTCCTTTATTCGGTCTGGCGAAGGGTTGTTATGGGATTCAGGGACATGTTTATTCGCTTCTTTCTCATCCTCGAGCAGCTTGTAGACATCGGATTTGTCGAAGAAGCTCCAATTGAAAAGACTCGTTCCTCTTCGTACGAACCGCTCCTTGATATGATTCATGGACATTGAGCGGTCGACTCGTCGATTCGCAAGCCTGTTATAGACCGAATCAGGTATCGGGACGACTTTGCGAACCCAACCTTCTACAGTCGGGAAATAGCCAAGCACCGTTTCTTCCTGCCAATTAATATCGTTCGGGAGGAAGGCGAAGTAGTAGGATTGCTTGCTGCCTACCCGGATATAGTGCTTCAACAAGGAAGAACGGATTCCAAAGGGCTGGATCACACTTGAACTGGATGCATTCGTCAATATTCCAATCAGGGGGCCAATTTGGACTTCCCTGGGACCGTTCGTCATTACCATAATGGTTCCGCTTCTGGGTACAAGCAATTGGTTTTTGATGGTGCTCGGGAGAACCATATGTTTACCTGGCTTCTTTATCGTTCTTAATGAAACGGTTGCCGTTTTACTGCCGAGCTTCAATGTGAGCGAGTTGGTACCGGTGAGCTGAAGTGCTTTCACAAGGGCCGAGGACATATGGACTACCCGGTCGGTTCGCTGTGCAAATTGAATCGAGCATGACGTCAAGCTCATGAAATGACCCTCCTAGTAGTGTCCAGAAGATAGCGTGCATAGTAGATCGGATTACGGATTGAAGCGTTTCTGGCGGCTGGGTCGGAAAAGTGGGTGAACGCTGACCGACCTGGCTTTGAGTTTGCTTCCAGGATCCATACATTTCCGGCGGTATCGATTCCAAGATCGATGCCAAGCTCTGCTAATCTTCCATGGTGTTGCTCCAATGTTTCTGGAATTTGTGTCGCGATCTCGAGTAATGTGCGATGAATTTGTGATGCTTTCTCTTGGCCGAACTCCTTGAGCAGGAATGGCATAAGCTCTACAGCGACGCCGCCGCCGTGCAAGTTGGAAGTGACATTTCCAGACTTCCCGCGCCGTACAGCGATGCCTGCAACTTCCCAGATACCCTTGCGATTTTTTTGTATTAAACAACGAACATCAAAAGGGTCGCCATCGCGAGTGTTCAGTAAAAGATAAGGTTGAACCAGATAGGGGCGGCCAGCTATGAAGGATGACAGCCATTGAAGCAAGAACCGTTCTGAATGGAATGTCCGCTCAATCCTCTCATTGCGTCTGTTTCGACCGAGAAGATGGTAAAAGCTACCTTTACGGGTTAGGCGGAGCACACCTTTTCCTTGTGAGCCTGCTTCAGGCTTGAGGAAAAGAGCTTCCGATCGATTCAATTCATCTATTAGCGTTTTCTGGCTTAGCAGTTTTTTCGTATCTGGCAAATAGGTGCGCAAGCTTTCATGACGCATAAGCATCTGGTGCACATCCCATTTCCCCTTGAGGCCGTAACCAAGAAACCGAATGTCGGGGTGCTCCTTCAACTTGCGAATACATTTCCGGTATTCACCGTAATTGGAACTAGTCGTATAGAAGCACCTGTCATAGACCACCTGCGGCAGGGGGAATCGACCAACTGACCAGTTGTCTTCACCCGGCAGAAGCGTGTAGCCTTCAACACTTTGTTCTTCAATCATGAATCGGTTCGGGAAAAAAACAAAAACGACCATTCCGAGCTTGCGCCCTATTCGACATAAACGGCTATAAAAGCGCTGATCAGAGAACGGGGGGCTCAATTGTTTTTGACAAACCATGATTCCTACATACGAGCGTTTCTTTCGATCATTCATAGTCATACCTCAGAAGCCCGACAAATAGCGGGCGTATAGAATCGTTTGTTTCACAGAAGGACGAATCGTTCCCTCCGACATCGGCGTTCCATCGTTCTTGGACGGCTTGGAGTTCACTTCTAGCAGCCATACTTTGCCGTTCGAATCAACGGCCAGATCAACACCAAGCTCCCCGAAATGCCCTTGTACTTGTTTTTCTATTCCATTGGCAATATCGAGCGCCGCCTTCTTAAGCCGTGCATAGACTGTTCGTTTCACGGAAGCGGGAAGGCTTGATTTCTCAAGCGCTTCACGTACCTTGCTGAGTGAGCCGCCTCGCGCCAGATTGGATACGAAATGGTTGTTGCCGGCAATGCGGCCTACGATTGAAGTGACGAGCCACTCACCGCCGCTTCCCCGCTGTACTAACGCACGAAAGTCCACAGGCCTCCCGCCGATCTCGATAAGCTGCAAGCCTTGTTGGATCTGATATCGAGTCTGCTTGAATTTGCTTGAGATGGTAGAGAAAAAGGCCACAAGGCTTGGAAAAGTCTGCTTGTTGGTGCCTGTCATACTCGTCAAGTGACATACATAGGATTGATTGCTCATACGTGTAATTCGTATGATTCCTTTTCCCAGGCTGCCGGTAATGGGTTTAAGAAATACAACCGGATATTTGGCTGACATCGATTTCAGCATGGTGTAATTTTTGAAGAGATGAGATTCAGGCAAGTATTTGATTAAGACCCCATCGTTGCGCAGAGCATCGAATACATCCGTCTTGTTCAAGTACTTTTCGTTAAATATAGAAGTGCCAAATCGAGATGTTACTTCCCTCATAAAATGTTGAACGCTGGGTTTGTTCTCCAATTTGCGAGTGGTGAGACGGTTGTAAATGACGTCTGGAATTGGGAATTCGGACTTGTGCCAACGACCTGAATAGGTCCAGCCTTCCAAATGCTGATGACTGGCAGGAATATCACTCGTGGTGAAGAAGAACACAAATGCCCCGTACGAGTGGCATGCATCGACCAGCTCCTTGCAGAATGTAGTGGTCGAACCAAATGGACGATCGGAAGAAGCGGTATAGATGCGGCTCATCATTACACCTATTAATGGGCCGATCGTTAGCGTGCGGCTGGCTGATTTGTACTGAAATCCGAGTTGGGTGTTGTGGTGCAGACCGAGTCTGTGGGCTAATGATTCCCCCATCCGTATGCCCTCCGCGTGCTGAGCGGAAATGATCGTCACTTGAGTTTTGAAGGTGCCGAACCGTAAGACAACCGAGGAGTTAACGGGAATCTTGTGTTGCTTGATTATGCGTTCGTTCATCATAATCGTCTGTTCGCCGATCAGGGTGCTCGAGCTTTGCACTTGAATGGTTATTTTCGTACCAGCCATGATTGGTCTCCTTCATAAGCACCTTCTAGTTGTTCGCGAGCTTAAGTTTGAGAAATAACTACTTCATCATATGAGGACATATATCTAGTGGTGATTGGCATTTTCGGCTTTTAGCCTGGTCAAAGTAAGGGCAATTATTGCAGAGCCTCCCGCTAAAGTTTGGAGATAGCTGTACACCGTATTATAGGAATAAGGAATAAGCCTGCTCCCAGGCGCATAGGATGAATCAATATGTACAAGTTAGGGGAGTGCGAATACAATGAAAATATGGAAAAATGTATGTTATCTCAGTTTAGCACTAGGTATGCTCATATATGCGGTGCCGAGACTGACGATTGGCGAAGGCCTGACATTACCCACCGTATTTGGCGTCGTATGGATCTTGTTCGCGTTGACCATTATTGCTGCCCATCTGCATCGGATTATTGGTGTGGATGAAGCGAAGGAAGAAGAGCTGAAGCAAGTCAGAAGGTTGGCGAGACATCGGCGTGAGCAGTGGCTGCAAAGACAAATCCGCCCTACTCAGAACAACGGAAAATAGATGGAACAGATGCTGCATAGTTGTTAGTTAAACTGAACGATTGCACCAAAATGAACTCGCAAAGGGCCGCTCGAGTGATCTTCTCTAGCGGTTTTTCTCATTCAGATTATTTATTCTTGTTAACGAACATACGTTCTGGTAAAATTAAAAAAAAGAACTCCTTGAATAAGGAGTGTCCGTTATCTGCTATTTGGTACAATTCATGAAGATTTCTTCTCGAAGTTATTGCAGGTTCCGATCCCGATGGCTGCTTGTCCAACGTCCTTTTTGAGATAAAAGCAAAGTCCGTTCAGCATGTCAACACCGACTTGATAGAACTTGCAATTGTAACAACTGGACTTCAACTGTGGAGAGATACATTTATAACTCATGGGCCTCGGCCTCCAATGTTGATGCCATGCTCTCAGATAAGGCTTGGAATAAATGGGCCTTACGGCTGATCTCTTCGGCCATTTCTTTAATAATTGCATCCTTCTGCGGACTGAGCAGCAGCTCTAGTTCAGACTGATACCGGTGGAGAACGGTTTGGATCGCGATCTCCAGATTTTGACGGTCAACTACTACATTTGACATAATATGCACCTCTCGGAAGAAAAGAAAAATCCTTTATCCTAGGACTATTTCCAGAATAAAGGATTTTATAGAGGGTGTATATCTAATTAGAATCACTCGTATTTTTGTTTACTAGTTTACAGATCTATGGTATTATTATTTCCTTTTATTAGGCGAACATGTTCCATAAGCATATTTTTATTAGTGTAAGAGACAGTAGTACTTTTTGAGTGCTCGGAAGTTTCCGAGTCGAAGAACACTTTACAGTCCTTATCGTCGAACTGCTTGATTTTGTTCATATTAACCAAATTAATACGATCGAGCTTCTGGAAGCCAATCGAACCCATTCGCTTAGCGAGCTCAGACAAAGTATCCAATAAATAAAACTTGTCATCTGCAGTATGAAATACGACGGTTCGTTCCTCGACTTCCATATACAACACATCCTCAGCATCCAGCAGGATCATAGATTGATCGTTGACTAGATCGCGAGTAACAGGGAATTTCATCCGGTTCACTCCAAAAATAGCTTGTTGGTAGTTGAGCCTTGAGGCCCACTTTTTTGCTAAAAAGGGATGGAAATTAATGAAAACAGTTCCATATGATATTAAAATTAATGTTACTACAATGTAAATCAATTGAAAAGTAAATCCTTACATTATTTTACCAAAATGATAGAGTATTTGTGCTTATTTCTGCAACTTACTATAATAAAAAGTAATACAGTCAGATACAGATCAAGTTACCCGGGGGGAAAGAGATGGATGAGATGCTTCACGAAGCGGTAACGAAGCACGAACAATTGATCCAATACATTGCAGGTCTTAAATTAGGCACCAAAATATCCGTACGCAAAATTGCAAAGGAAATGGAAGTAAGTGAAGGAACGGCATACCGGGCTATAAAGGAAGCGGAGAATCAAGGTTATGTCAGCACACGCGAACGAATCGGAACTATTCGAGTTGAACGGAAGCTGCGCACGAATATTGATAAGCTGACCTATGCCGAAGTAGTCAATATAGTGGATGGTCAAGTACTCGGGGGCGCACAGGGGTTAGGCAAGTCTCTCAACAAGTTTGTTATCGGAGCTATGGAAGTAGAAGCGATGGCTCGATATATTGAGGCGGGCAACCTATTAATTGTGGGTAATCGGTATCAAGTGCACAGATATGCGCTTGAACATGAAGCTGCTGTACTAATAACAGGGGGCTTCGACACGAATGACGAAATCAAACGGTTGGCCGATGAACTGGAGCTGCCGATTATTTCTTCCAGCTACGATACCTTTACAGTTGCGTCTCTTATTAATCGTGCGATCTACGACCGGCTTATCAAGAAGAAAATTACACTAGTGGAAGATATCATCGATCCGCTTGCTACAACCAGGGCATTGAAGGGCAGCAGTACTGTGGCGGATTGGGAGAAACTGCTCGAAGAAACTGGAGTCAGCCGCTTCGCGATTGTTGACGAGTGGAACCGAGTGATCGGGATGGTAGCTTCGAAGGATTTCATCGGTGCTGCCAAGGAGCAGACACTCGACAAAATCATGACGCGTAATCCGCTTACGGTGAACCCGCATACGTCAGTAACCTCAGCCGCTCATATGATGGTGTGGGAAGGCATCGAGCTGCTCCCGGTTGTAGACAACAAAGGGAAGCTGATTGCGGTCATTAATCGGCAGGATGTGTTGAAAGCTTTACAATATATCCAGAAACAGCCGCAAATTGGAGAGACCTTCGAGGATTTGATCTTGATGGGCTTCGAGGAGCATAAGGACGAGTCTGGACAATTCGTGTACCGAGGAGTTATTACTCCGCAGATGACCAGTCATTTGGGTACCGTGTCAGAAGGGGTACTTACAACTCTTATGACCCAATGCGCGTACCGTGCGCTTAAGGCGCAGAAGAAAAGCGATTATGTGTTGGAGAACTTCTCGGCCTACTTTTTGCGTCCTCTTCAGTTGGAGAGCCGTATTGAGGTAAAGCCCAGAATTATTGAGCTAAGCCGAAAATTTGGTAAAGCCGATGTGGAAATTTATCACAACGGATCTCTGATATGCAAAGCTATGCTTGCCGCCCAAGTTATTGACTAGGGATTGGCTCCGTTCATCAATTGGATTTCATACGGCTGAAGAAACCGTGGTTGCGAATACCTGCAAATAAATTGAAAAGTCCGATTAACAAAAAGACAGCCCCAATGACTACACGAACGGTTGAGCCGCTGAAAAGCAGCATTTGAATGAATGAGATGGCAATCATCATAATTCCCATGCTCATGTTCATCTTTGCAGCAAAGAGACCGCGAAGCTTATGATCGGTCTGGCTTCTATACTTGAAGCTGAAATAGACAGAACCGAACAGAGTTAATACGATGATAGCCATAAGAACGGTTTGGGTAATTTGAACAAACATAAGAGGTCGGACTCCTTCGTAAGGGAATGTTTATACTTTAGCGATTTTTATGAATAAAATCAATTATTCTTGTGCTCTTCAATAGAGTTAAACGTATGGAGAGGAGGGAGAACGGGATGAGCGGATTCGTGCATCTGCATGTGCACAGCGAATATAGCTTGCTGGATGGCGCGGCTCGTATTGAGGAGCTGGCAGCTGGCGCAGCGAAACTGGGGATGTCGGCCCTTGCCCTGACCGACCATGGTGTCATGTATGGTGCAATCCCGTTCTATCGGGCTTGTCTAGCCAATGGCATCAAGCCGATTATCGGCTGCGAAGTATATATGACAGCTGGTTCCAGGCTGAATAAAGCTTCCCGCCAAGATAATCCAACCTATCATTTGATATTGCTGGCTAAGAATGAGGTTGGGTACCGCAATCTGATGCGCATTTGCTCGAATGCTCATCTGGAAGGGTTTTATTATAAGCCTCGCACGGATATGGAGCAGCTGGCGCGTTATTCGGAAGGACTTGTGTGCCTCAGCTCTTGTTTAGGCGGAGAAGTTTCCCAGCATTTGCTGCATGATCGCAAAGATGAGGCGAGGGCAGCGGCGGAACGATATCGCGCCATTTTCGGTGACGATTATTATCTGGAGCTTCAGGATCATGGCTTGTTGGAGCAGAAAAAAGTGCTGCTCGCGATGATTGAGCTTAGTGAACTGACAGGTATCCCTCTAGCGGCGACTAACGATGTACATTACATTCACTCTTCGGACCAAGTGGTTCAGGATGTATTAATTTGTATCGGCACAGGCAAGACGTTAGAGGATTCCGAAAGGTTGAAGTTCCAGACGGATCAATTATATTTGAAAAGCGCCGAAGAAATGGCCAAACTGTTCTCTTTTGTCCCAGATGCCCTGACGAATACGCTCAAGATTGCGGAGAAGTGCGAGTTGAAGCTGGAATTCGGCCGTTCGATTCTACCTCAATACCAGCCCATACCGGATCTTTATGAGGGGCAAGCAGCGCGTTATCTGGAAGCTCTCTGTCGGCAAGGGCTTGAAGCTAGATATAAAGATTATGAGGGCTGGAATACACCAGACTCGGAACACCGCACATTAGTTGAACAAAGACTTCAATATGAGCTGGGCGTTATTAGCAATATGGGCTTCTCGGATTATTTTTTGATTGTGTGGGATTTCATTCGTTATGCTCACGAGCATGGCATTGTTACAGGACCGGGAAGAGGATCCTCAGCAGGCAGTCTAGTCGCTTATGTGCTGCGTATCACGGATGTCGATCCGATTCGTTATGGGCTGTTGTTCGAACGGTTCTTGAACCCGGAGCGGGTGTCCATGCCTGATATTGATATTGATTTCAGTGATGAGCGGCGCGACGAAGTTATAGAATATGTCGTTCATAAGTATGGCCAAGAGCATGTGGCTCAGATTATCACATTCGGTACGATGGCGGCCAAGGCTGCTGTTCGGGATGTGGGACGTGTCATGAATTTGCCTTATGGGGAAGTAGACCGCGCGGCCAAGCTAATCCCGGCCCAGCTTGGGATGACGATCGAGGAAGCGCTCAAGGTGAGTGACGAGCTTAAGGAGCTCTGTGTGAAACAGCGAAGCACAGGGGACTTGATCGCAATGGCCAGGAAAGTGGAGGGGATGCCGCGTCATGCCTCAACACATGCTGCGGGGGTCGTCATATCTCGTGAGCCCTTAACCAATTATGTGCCGTTGCAAGAAGGTACTGAGAAGGTAGCACTTACTCAATATTCCATGGAGCATCTGGAAGCGGTCGGCCTTCTCAAGATGGATTTTCTTGGTCTTCGGTACTTATCGATCATTGAACGGACGATGAAATGGGTAGAAGAGCGGCATGGAATCCGCATTGATTTCAGCCGCATTCCGGACAATGACCCCAAGACGTATGAAATGCTGAGCCGAGGGGACACAACAGGAATATTCCAGTTAGAATCAGCTGGCATGCGTCGCGTATTAAAAGATCTGAAGCCAACCGGGTTCGAAGACATTATATCGGTAGTGGCGCTATTCCGTCCGGGTCCAATGGAATTCATTCCGAAATATATTCAAGGAAAGCATGGACTTGTCGAGATCGATTATCCTCATGAGTCCTTGAAACCGATACTGGCCGATACATACGGCATTATCGTATATCAAGAGCAAATCATGCTAATTGCTTCCAAGATGGCCGGCTTCAGTCTGGGTGAGGCGGATTTGCTGCGCAAAGCGGTGAGCAAGAAAAAGCGTGATGTGCTTGACGAGCAGCGTGCGAAATTTGTCAGCGGGAGTCAGAGCCAAGGATATGCTGTCGAGGATGCCAATAAAGTATATGACATGATCGTACGGTTTGCCGATTACGGCTTCCCTCGAGCACATGCAACTGCCTATGGTGTTCTGGCGTTCCAGACGGCTTACTTGAAGGTCCATTATCCAGTGGAGTTCATGGCCTCCATGCTGGCTTCGGTTATGGGCAACCATCGCAAGGTGGCTGAATACGCGGATGAAGCGAGGCGCATGGGCATTCAAGTGCTGCCGCCTGATGTGAATGAGAGCGGTGTCCAGTTTACCCCGGTTGGCGGAGTAAGACGAGGAGACGGTGAAGAAAATTCAGATGCTGATGTTCGGGAGCAGGCTATTCGATTTGGACTAGCGGCGATTAAGAATGTCGGTGTACAGGCGATGGAGTCGATTATCAAGGAGCGAAGAGATTCTCCATATGAGAACTTGCTCGATTTCTGTCGACGCATTGATCTGCGTGCTTGCAACAAACGGGTTCTGGAGTCGCTAATCCAAGGGGGAGCTGCGGATTCGTTGCCAGGTCATCGTTCTCAATTGATTGCCATATTGGATGAAACCGTTGAGGCCGCACAGAAATGGAAAAAGGAACGCGAGGACCTTCAGCTCCATCTGTTCGGGTTCACAGAGGAAGTGAACTGGAGCATGGAGTACCCTGAAGTTCGAGCTTATGCTCCCATGCAGCAGTTGGATCTGGAGCGGGAGCTGTTAGGCCTCTATTTATCCGGACATCCGTTGGATACTTATGAAGAGTTGACGCGAGAACTGGATACAGACGCCTTGCACGAGCTGGCAGAATACCCGGATCAACAAGAAGTGTGGACTGCAGGTATGGTGGTGTCAACCAAGTCCGTCATGACCCGTAAAGGAAAAGCGATGGGCTTCATTGAGATCGAGAATAGAATCGCTCGAGCCGAGGCTGTTTTATTCCCGGAGGCGTGGAGCAAATACAGCTCGCTGCTGAACAAAGGAGCGGCTTTGCTGGTCAAGGCGAAGCTGCAGCATCAAGACGAGGACGTGAAGCTGCTCGTCGATCAGCTGTATTCCCTGGCCGCGCCTGATCTGGCGCAGCAGGTCGCCGCGCAGCGCCGCCCTGCTGCATCGCGCCAACGCAGCGGCCGCAGCGCGCCAAGCGTCGCCAGCGCCGCTGCCAGCGCGCCCGCCGCGGCGCCCGCGCCCGCGCCGGCAAGCGCGAGCACGCGCTCGGCGCCAGCCGCAGGCGGAGCCCCGGCGGGCTCGCCTGGCGATGCGCCTGCGGCGCACAGTGCGCCCGCTGCTGCGAAGGCGCAGCGGCTGTACGTCAAGATCGCGGCGGACCGTGAGACAGCCGCGATCTTGACAAGCCTGCAAGCCGTGCTGCGCGAGCACGACGGCTTCATGCCGGTTGTGTTGTTCTACGAGCGGGAGCAGAAGCTCCGGGCGCTTGGCGAACAATATCAAGTCAAGCCGTCCCCGCCGCTCATTCAGGCTATCGAAGTCATCATGGGCGAAGGGGCTGCCCGCGTGAAATAAACATGTCTATTTTATTTAAGAACATTTGTTATTCCTTCCGCATACATTTGTAAAACCACGGGTTGTCACATGAGTGTGAGCAGACTGTTTTATAACCCGTTTTCGAGCTGAACGCCCTTCGCGGCGCAGCCGATTTCCATACAAATGCTTGCTTATAAAGCTCGTTATGAAGTGCTCGACTTCGTAAAAGCTTAAAGGGAGGAATACACATGTCGAACCAACTGGCCCTGCAAATGCTTGCCAAACGCGGTGTCACCCTGAATGATATTGCCGAGATCGTGTTAACGCTGCAAATGCCCTACAACAACACATTAACCAAAGAAGAGTGTGCGGAGAGTGTTCTGGCAGTCCTGAATAAAAGAGAGGTTCAATTTACTTTATATACGGGAATTGCATTAGACGAGCTTGCGGAACGTAAGCTGCTGCCTCATCCTTTGCAGGCGATTATGGAGCACGACGAGCCGCTATTCGGTGTCGACGAGACGTTGGCGCTCGGGATTGTGCATGTGTATGGGATGATCGGGCTAACAAGCTTTGGATACTTGGATAAAAAGAAGATGGGTATTATTCGCGAACTTAACAATCATGATACGAGCATTCACGTTTTTTTGGACGACTTGGTAGCAGGTGTGGCAGCTGCTGCATCCGCGCGTATCGCACATCAGAACAAAAATGTAATGGAATATTTGTCGAAACAATCGGAAGCCGCTGATATCTGAGTATAGGTCTCTATCCGCTTGGTTGCGGGAAAAACAATAGTTATGATATCATTATGGCAATGTATCGGCTTGAGTGGGGTTTCAGGGAGGTTTATAAATAGCCATGTGGACTGTAATTTATATTGCTCCTACTGTTAAGATTGCAGAACGTATAAGGAATAGGCTGACGGATGAAGGGTTCCTGGTACAATTGCGTCCGATCAACCTTTCGAAGAGTCAGTTCGAGATATTGGTCCCTGAAGGCGAGTTGGAAGAGGTTCAAGAAGTGTTGAATGCGATATTACATGGATGATCAACGGTTCAACCGCGCGGTCTGATAACGGATTGGTGAGGTGTAGCAGTGTTAAAAGATATTTTTCAGAAGAAGCGGAAATACGCAACCATCCCCTCGGAAAAAACGAAGCGCGAAATACCTGAAGGCATCATGAGCAAATGCCCGAAATGCGGGAAAATCCAGTACAGCAAAGAGCTTGAGAAGAACCTCAAGGTTTGTACGGAATGCGGCTATCATCACGGACTTGGTGTGATGGAACGGATTGAATATACATTGGATGATGGACGGATTTTTGAGTATGACCGCGATATGGTGTCGGAAGACCCGCTCCAATTTGAGGGGTATAAGGAGAAGCTGGCCCGTTCGATGGAATCGACTGGACTTCGCGATGCTGTAATAACCGGAGAAGGGACGATTGGCGGCTTTCCAGTTGTGATAGCCGTCATTACGTTTGATTTCTTCCAAGGAACGCTAGGTTCTGTCGTAGGAGAGAAGATTACGAGGGCCATAGAAGCGGCCATACAAAAAGGATATCCGCTCATCATATTCTCTACTTCCGGTGGCGCCAGAATGCAGGAGAGTATTCTTAGTTTGATGCAGATGGCGAAGACAAGCGCAGCTATTTCACGTTTTCACGAAAGTGGAGGCTTTTTCGTTTCGGTCATTACCGATCCTACATATGGTGGGGTAACGGCAAGTTTTGCCATGTTAGGGGATATTATTATTGCAGAGCCTGGGGCTCGTTTTGGATTTGCAGGACGCATGGTTGTGGAGCAGACCATTCGCCAGAAACTTCCGGATTATTTCCAGACTGCAGAGTTCAATATGGAGCACGGACAATTGGATAAAGTCGTGCACCGCAAAGAATTGAAGACCACCTTGGCCAAGCTGATCGAGCTGCATACGGTAAAAGGAACGAAGGGAGCAAGCGTACATGGCTGAAATGCCTTTTGAACGTCCGCTGGCAGAGCTGAAGGCCAAGATCGAAGAATTGCGTCGATTCGGTGCGGAGAAGCAGATCGACTTCTCAGACGAGATTGCCAAGCTCGAAGAAAAGTACATCAAGCTCGAGGAAGAGATGTACGGCAGCATGTCAGCTTCCCAGAAGCTGCAGATTGCGAGACATCCTCAACGGCCTAAGACGCTGGACTACATCCAAAGTGTTTTTTCCGATTTCATTGAGCTGCATGGGGATCGCGTGTATGGGGAAGATATGGCTATTGTAGGTGGAATTGCCAAATTGAACGGAATACCCGTCACGATTGTAGGTCATCAGAAGGGCAAGGATACGAAGGATAATATCGCTCGTAATTTCGGCAGTCCGAATCCAGAAGGATTCCGTAAGGCACTTCGCCTTATGCAGCAGGCCAATAAGTTCAAGCGTCCGATCATCACCTTTCTGGATACAAAGGGAGCGCATCCTGGTAAAGAAGCTGAGGAGCGCGGTCCTGGTGAAGCGATTGCTCGCAGCATGATGGAAATGGCCGGTTTCGGTGTTCCTATTATTTGTATTGTGATTGGTGAAGGCGGTAGTGGAGGGGCATTAGCACTAGGCGTCGGGAATCGGGTACTGATGATGGAGCATTCTGTTTACTCGGTTATCTCACCAGAGGGAGCCGCTACAATTCTGTATAAAGATGCTTCCTTGTCGCTCAAGGCTGCAGAAGCTATGAGAATAACAGCGGACGACTTGTTGAGTTTTGAGGTTATTGATGAAATTATTAGTGAGCCCAAAGGCGGAGCGCATCGTGCACCTGAGCAGCAATATCAGACGATGAAAGAAGCGATTTGGCGTCACTTGCAACAGCTTATGAATATGAACGATCAGCAATTGCGAGAAGACCGTTACCAGAAGTTCAGAAAAATGGGCAGGTTCACGTTTCCGCAAGAGCTTGTCGAGCAAAGATAGAATAAAGGAACGTACTCCCCGCAAAGAAATGGATCTGAGGTATACGATCCTATCCTCCTTGCGGGTGATATTATTTAGGAGGCCACTCACAACCATGCGTAAAACTAAAATTGTATGTACTATCGGACCATCCAGCGAATCCCTGCCTATGCTGAAGCAACTTATAACAGCAGGAATGAATGTAGCACGCTTGAACTTTTCACATGGAGATTTCGAAGAACACGGCAACCGGATACGCAATATTCGTCAAGCTTGCAAAGAATTGAATTGCACCGTGGCGATCCTCTTGGATACCAAAGGTCCAGAAATTCGCACAGGCAAATTACAGGCCGATTCTTATGAGCTTGTTCAGGACGAGCATATTGTGCTGACTACCGAAGATATTATCGGGGATAACAGACGTCTCTCGATTACGTATAAGGAGCTGCCTAACGATCTACATATCGGGTCTACGATTCTGATCGATGATGGTCTAATCGGACTAACGGTTGTTGATATTCGCGGAAGCGAGATCGAGTGCCGGATTGTTAATGGCGGGACGATCAAGAGCAAGAAGGGCGTCAATGTGCCAGGTGTCAAAATATCCCTTCCTGGTATTACCGAGAAGGATGCAAACGATATAATATTCGGAATTGAGCAAGGTGTCGATTTCATCGCCGCTTCATTCGTGCGCAAAGCAAGCGACGTTCTTGAGATTCGTCATCTGCTTGAGCGTTATGATGCGCAGCACATTCAGATCATTTCGAAGATTGAGAATCAAGAGGGCGTTGCGAATCTGGATGAAATTCTAGAAGTGTCCGACGGTCTGATGGTTGCACGCGGAGACTTGGGTGTGGAGATTCCTGCTGAAGAAGTGCCGCTTGTTCAGAAGAACATGATCAAGAAAGGTAATTACGTAGGCAAGCCTGTTATTACAGCGACCCAGATGTTGGATTCGATGCAACGCAACCCGCGTCCAACACGTGCGGAAGCAAGTGACGTAGCAAACGCCATCTTTGATGGTACGGATGCTATCATGTTGTCAGGGGAGACGGCTGCAGGTAAGTATCCGATTGAATCGGTTCAGACGATGTCTAGAATTGCAGAGCGGGCTGAACATGCTTTGGATTACCGCGAGATGTTCGTCAAGCAGAGCACAGCGCAGCAACGCACCATCACAGAAGCAATTAGCCAATCTGTTGCCAATTCTGCATTGGATTTGGAAGCCAAAGCGATCATTACCCCAACCGAGAGCGGTTATACGGCTCGGATGGTATCCAAGTATCGTCCGAAGTCATCGATATTGGCCGTAACACCAAATGAGCAAGTGATGCGCCGCTTATGTTTGATCTGGGGTGTAATCCCGATTAAGGGCGAAGACGCGCACAATACAGACGAGATGTTCCAGCTTGCCGTCGACAACTCGATGAAAGCCGGATTGATCCGCTTAGGTGACCTGGTCATTATTACAGCAGGCGTTCCAGTAGGCCGTTCAGGGACTACGAACCTGATGAAGGTTCACCATGTAGGCGAATTGATTGCCAAAGGACAAGGCATCGGCAGCCAGTCTGCAACAGGTAAAGTCGTTGTAGCGCGCACGTCCCAAGAAGCAGTGGACAAAATGACACCTGGAGCTATTCTTGTAATGGTCGCTACTGACAAAGAGTCGATCCCTGCCTTCGAGCAGGCTTCTGCCGTTATTACCGTGATGGGCGGAATTACTTCCCATGCGGCTGTTGTGGGCTTGAGCTTAGGCATCCCGGTTATTGTCGGAGTTAACGAAGCTATGAATCTAATGTATGACGGCATGGAAGTAACGGTGTACTCGGAAATCGGTGTCATTTACACGGGACAAGCTAAAGTATTATAATTAGTTATGACATACAATAATTAACAATCCTATATTCTGTCATTCGATTATTCGGTCGCAAAGCATGCGCCGTTCCATTGAGGGTTTATTCCCTTATGGAACGGTTTTTTTGTGTCATTTTAGAAGTTAAGGGAGAGTGGATGGATGTGGTAATTGGTGTTGGGTTTGAGCAAGCTTATGAGGAATGGTTCAAGGAACAGATCCAGGAGCGCACAAAGAATGGAACTGCTGAGAGCAATCGCAGATTAGAGACAGGTCACGCACATGCAGAGAAAGAAATGTTGAAGCACATATGGTGGCCGGCATTCAGTAGCTTGAAGTGGCTGCATGCGGAATATGAAGTAATTGACTATAAGGAAGGACCACGTTATATTGACTTCGCTTATATTCGTCCGCCATTCAAAATTGCGTTTGAAATTGATGGTTTTGGACCTCATGTACGTGACTTATCCCGACGTCAGTTCTGCGATCAATGGGTACGCCAGATGCATTTGATCAATGATGGATGGATTGTGGTGAGAATAGGTTTCGATGATGTTAAGGAACGTCCACGCATATGGCAGCAACTTTTACAGCAAATGATTGGGAGATTATATGGGGATCTTTCAGAACATGAGAAGATTACGAACTACGTTGAGCGTGAGGTGATTCGGATGGCGACACGCGAGGGCAGAGCAATAAAATTGAAGGATGTGGAGTTGCTTTTGGATTGTGGTTACAGAAGTGCAAGAGCGATAATAAGCAGTTTAGAGATTAAGGGATTTTTGACACCGAATGGAGGGAAAAAAGAGCGAGTTCATTCCTGGGTTTTGACAATAAATAGTAAACCCTCTCTGTAGGTCATGCTCGTGTTCAATACATGATTGTGAAATATGATTTCGGAATTTAATTGCGTAAAATGCAACTAAATTATTATGGGTTATCATTTTACTAGAAATAGTTGCGGAAAATACAATTAATCATAGAAATCTCTACTCATGTAAAGAGAAACGACTAAATAGTTGTAAAATACGCAATTAATCCCTCTTCCATTGACTTTTTATTCATTTAGATGCCGAAAATGCAACTAATCTCGCTATGTGATGATAGTATTGCGCATGGAATTATAAAAATGGTCCAAGTTATGGTGTTTAAAGTATTTCCGATATACAATATGAGAAAAGTTGATGGTATGAAGTTACTTTATGGTTACTAAGAGATACACAGGATCAGGGGCTGATAATTATGGAGCAGCAATCGCGCTGGTTTACACACCGACTAAGAGTCCGCTATCAGGAGACAGACCAGATGGGGGTCGTATACCACGCCAATTATATGAATTGGTTCGAGATTGGGCGCACGGAGCTGATCAGGGAGCTGGGATTACCCTATAAGAAGTTGGAAGAGGCTGGCTTATTCCTGCCCGTTATTGAGCTGACGTCCAAGTTTCGCGCGCCGGCGAGGTATGACGATGAGGTTGCAGTGTGGACGAGAATCGTTGAGTTTAGCTCACTTACCATAAGATTCGAATCGGAGATTCGAATGGCCGTCACTAGCCAGGAACTGTCCGTCAAGCCTGCTGACCCGATTCAATTACCAACGGGGGAGCTGCTCGTCAGCGGCGGAACCAAACACATATGGCTCAATCGAAGCTGGAAGCCAGTACGAATTCATAGTGAAGCGCCGGAATTATTTGCGTTGCTTGAGCAAGCGTTCGGCGAACTCTCGCAATAAATCGACAGACCGTCCGGTCGCAGTGACGGACGGTCTGTCGATTCTGAAGCAACTGGAGAATAGCTTACCTAACCCTTATAATAGGGATAAAGAAGAGCTTAATTATGCTTCTACTTAAAGGGGATGAGTACCTATGCAGCGCATCGTACTTTTGCTATTTATCCTTGTTCCTGCACTAGAGCTTGCCGGTTTATTCGCAATGGGCAATTTGATTGGCGGCTGGCAAACCTTTGGATTAATCATTCTATCCGGGTTCGTTGGCGCTTTTTTGGCGAAGCGTGAAGGACGCAAGGTGTGGAGGAACGCTCAACAACAGCTGGCTATGGGCCAAGTTCCTGGACAATCGATTCTAGACGGCATCTGCGTATTCGCAGGAGGACTTTTTCTGCTGACTCCAGGCTTCTTGTCCGATACGATGGGAATTCTGCTGTTGTTACCCATCACCCGTCCATTTTTCCGAACGCTCTTGCTTGGGTGGATACGTAAAAAGTTAGCTAGTGGCGGAACAATTACTTTCTTTCGTAGTTAAGGAATTCATATCCTGTTATTCCCAGCGATCACATAGTTCCACACATCGCGGAACACATTTGCCCGGTGAAAGGCCATCAACAGAATGAGGGTAACGGGACCGATAATAAGTCCGACGATACCGAACAACTGAAGGCCGATGAATAAAGCAATAAGAATTGCAAGAGGGTCCATTCCGACACTTGTTGCCAGCACCTTGGGCTCCAGAATTTGCCTGGCCACCAGAATGACCCCGTAAAGAACACTAAGTCCAATTCCCAAAGTGAGGTTTCCTTGAATAAAAACGATAATAATCCAGGGTACCATTACCGCTCCCGTGCCTAAGTAGGGAAGCAGATCAACGAGACCGATCAACAATCCAATCGAGATCGCGTAAGGTACCTGCATGATAAGCAAGCCTATTATTACAAAAGCTGCTGTTATGGAGATCAGGATAAATTGTGCACGCAAGTAACCGAACAGAGCTTTTTGTAAATCTCCCCAAATGGTCCCGCCAACCAGTAACACTCTGTCCGGGATCCAAGAGGCCACTTTTTTCTTGATCCGATACCAATCTTTACTGATAAAGAAAGCAGCTAATAGTGCAATAATAAGAATGGTTGCAAAATTAGGCAAGGATTTGATCAGGGAGACAAGTCCATTTAATACTAGTCCAATCAAGGCTGAGCCGGCTGAAGCCAGTTTAGTTCCGGTTGAGGATAGATTCTCGTCAATTGTGCTCTGATACTGCGGGTTATCATTGTAAAAGTTATTGATCCGGTCGATGAATCCCTGAAGCATGTCCGAATTGACAAATTCCACAAACTTGGATTTCCAGGAATCGATATTATTCTGCAGGTAAATGGACAAGTCTGAAATCTCATACACGATGTTCGTTACTAGAATACCAACCAGAGCAGCTGTAGCTCCAAGGAAGACCAGAAGTGAAATCGTAACAGCTAGCCACCTAGGCATGCGAGCCTTCTTTTGCAGACCGTGAACAAAGGGATTCATGATATAAGCGATTAACCAGCCGATCAGAAACGGGTAGACTAGCGGCGTAACGAAATACAAGAACGCAGCGCCTGCAAGCACTAACAGAATAACCCATATTCCCCTCCATATTTGTTTCTGCAGCATTATATCCATCCCTAGTCTCCTCACAGTAAGGTCATGGCATTATTTTACCATATGACGAATGAGGTGTGAAACGATTACAAAATTCGACTTAAATTTCACATAAATTTAACATAGCGATAACACAGACCCTCCATAATGAAGGTAGGACTATTGGACGGAGGAGCGATTATGGGGAATCTTATGCTGAAGGTGAGACCTACCAAAGAGAGCAAGGAGCAAGTGGCCATGTACATCAACCGAGATTTGAGCTGGATCGAGTTCAATCGCAGAGTTTTGGCTGAAGCACAGGATCCTACAACGCCATTATTAGAAAGAATCAAGTTTCTGTCGATCGTGTCCACCAATCTGGATGAATTTATGAGTGTGCGGGTAGCAGGTCTAACAGATCAACTCAAAGCGGGTTACACCAAGACCGATTTCACAGGATATACGCCGGAAGGCTTACTGCGCCGGATCATGAAGCGAACGGATAAAATGGTGCAGGAGCAATATAAGTCGCTGCGGGAGCTGTCTCGTTCTTTGTCCAAGGAAGGCCTTGTATTCACAACTTACGAGGATCTTAATATTTCGCAAAAGAAACAGATGGACATATATTTTCACGATATCGTATTCCCTGTTCTCACACCAATGGCGGTAGATCAGAGCAGGCCCTTTCCGTTAGTGCACACCCTTCAGCTGTATCTGGCCGTATTATTGCAAAGGGAAAACGAGATCCCGGAAGAGGAGCCTTATTTTGCCATTGTACAGGTCCCTTCTAACTTAACACGCACCATTCGAGTCCACGGGAGGGCTAATAGCAAGAGACAGGATTTCATTCTATTGGAAGATCTGATTGAAGTTCACATTCATACGTTATTCCCAGGCTATACTTCTACTGCTGTACATCCTTTCCGAATCACACGGAACGCCGACCTTACCCTAAATGAGGAGGGCGCAGAGGATCTTTTAGAAGAAATTGAGAAAGAGCTAAAACGCCGCAGATGGGGATCTCCAGTTAGGCTGGAGGTCGCGAAAGGTTTTCACCCCTATGCAATGGAAGTGTTGAAGGAAGAATTCGAAATTGGGAACAATATATTCGTCATTGATGGTCCGCTTGATTTGAGCTGTTTGATGAAATTTTCTGTCGATCTTCCAGGTTTTGACTCCTTGCGTTATCCGAAGCTTGAACCTGTATATCCTAGAGAATTCGAAGAAACGGAAGATTTGTTCAGCGTACTCCGCGAACGGGACATGCTGCTGTATCATCCTTACGAATCGTTTATCGCGGTTGATGACTTTCTTGAAGAAGCTGCTCTAGACCCTGCCGTCATGGCGATCAAGATGACCTTGTACCGGGTTAGCGGCAATTCCACACTCATTCAATCGCTTTCCAGAGCAGCAGAAGCCGGCAAGCAGGTAACCGTGGTCGTGGAATTGAAGGCTCGATTCGATGAAGAGCGCAATATTGCCTGGGCTCGCAAGCTAGAGAAGTCAGGTTGCCATGTTGTATACGGGTTAATCGGGTTGAAGACACATGCCAAAATTACGCTTGTTGTGAGGCAAGAAGAAGAAGGCTTACGCCGTTATGTCCATGTTGGGACAGGGAATTACAATGGCAGTACTGCGCGTATGTATACGGACATAGGATTATTCACTACTCATCCGGATGTTGGAGATGATGCTTCCGTCCTGTTCAATGAGATGACAGGTTACTCCGCTCCGCATGATTGGAAGGCGTTCGGAGTCGCTCCCGCTGATATGAAATCCAAGCTGTTCGAGCTGATCAAGAGAGAGTCGGTTAATGCTGCAGCCGGCAAACCAGCTCGGATCATTGCCAAGATGAACTCCTTATCCAATCAAGAGATGGTGGATCAATTGTATGAAGCTTCCAAAGCAGGAGTGAAAATTGACTTGATCGTGCGAGGGATATGCTGCTTAAAGCCAGGAGTACCAGGTCTCAGTGAGAATATTACCGTTCGCAGCATTGTGGATCGATTCCTGGAGCACTCGAGAATCTTTTACTTCGAGAATGGGGGAGAGCGTGAAGCATGGTTGTCCAGCGCAGATTGGATGACTCGTAACTTAACCCGAAGAATCGAATTGATGTGTCCCGTATTTGATTCAAAGCTATGCCAAGTTGTGATTCGAATTCTCGAATTGAGTCTGATGGATAACGTAAAAGCGCGAATACTACAGCCTAATGGCCAGTACTCGCGCCCTGAAGGCGAATTGCCTCGATTCAGGAGCCAATTCGCAGCTTTGAATATTAAGACTTGGAAGCAATCCGGTCCGAAACTTTAAGGCGCAAACCCCAAGATTTATTGAAGTCTTTGGCGATTCTCTCCAGCTCGCGCAGCTCAATCAAAGGCTTCTGATCGAATTGCAGCAATAATTGCAACGTATGCTGATTCACTGTGGCTGTGACGTCTTGAACAGGCTGAGTTTCACTTCGGTCCAACGCGATCGCGAGGTGCAAGAGGGAACCGAGCCTCTCGATGAGCTCTGAATCCCCATCATGCAGCAGTTCTTTGTAAGGCTGCATAAGTTGTCGGTTCCGGCTCTTGGACTTATAGGCTGCGATCAGTGCACATACTATAATTTCTCGGTGAGATAAGCCGTCAATCCGTGAGTTGGCCATAAGGTAGAACGTATGTTTATAGTAGCTGTAGTAGTGAACCGTAACGCCGATCCGATACAGCAGCGCAGCCGTTTGCAGGAAACGACGGGCTCTTATTCCGTAAGTATCGTCTAGACTCAGGTCATCGAACATCTTTGTCGCGAGCCTGTGGACATGCTCCACATGGGCAAGCGGTACGGCTGGATGAAGGGCTAGCAAGTTGAGCACACTGTAATTCAATACATCGGCGCAGATCGGCGATTCTGGATATACCGTTTCGAAGAATAAGCCGTCTCGAAGTCCCGCGCCGCTCACTACATAGTGGGAAGCCCCTATATACGCGAATACGGTGTGCAGGATGAGCAACCCCGGAATAATAATATCAGAACGGTCATTGGACAATCCATCGACTTTTTTACGTTTGTCGGCAGACAAAGTAGGCAGCCATTCCAATAACTGTTCCACTCTCTCTGCTTGAATCACATAGTTGTGAGCCGTGTCTAATGCATATTTAAATTGCTTTTGGTCGATTTTACACAGTGAACGTATCGTTCCGCCTAGGCCAATTAACGGAAAGCCATTATTACGCTGGCTTCTCAGCCACGGCTCGGCTTCAAGCGCATGCAGCACCCTTGTGCGCAGCTTGGCTGAATTCTCCTTACTTAGGCTGCCATCATTCTGTGTGTATTGCTTGGCCATATTGACTGCGCCGAATGGCAGCGAGATGCTGTGAAGGAGCATTCGATTGACGAAGAGAGAAACTTCGGTACTGCCCCCGCCAATGTCGACGACGAAACCATTTTGAACATCAATGGTGTTGATCATACCCACGAAGCCGAGTCGGGCTTCCTCTTCACCTGACAGAACTTCGATCGGAAAACCTGCTTGTTGTTCGAGAAACTGTCTGACTTGATTGCTATTGGCGGCATTGCGGATTGCAGCAGTAGCTACAGCTCGTATCGTTTCAACGCGGTGTACGCGACACAACAATCGGAAATCTTTTAGAATGCGAACGATCGGCTCCAGGCTTTCTAGAGGGATTATTCCTTCCGTATTCACTTTCTCACTAAGTCTTGCCGGGTGTTTGCTTTCATCTATTACATGGTGTGCATCAAGGCCTATTTGTTCATAAATCACAAGTCGGATTGAGTTAGATCCAATGTCGATGATGCCGCTGCGCTTGCTTTTCATCAAATTCAGCCTCCTTAGCGCAAATTCCACATTTATTATACCAAAAAATCTTTATTACTCTGATAATGAAGTTTTATGTCTCATTTTCTTCACTTCTGGCCTCAAATCATTTATCATAGTACTGATAAGTATTTCTTAGCACCTTGCGCATTTCTTATCGGTTCTATTTATAGCTTACTGTTTGTTCACCATTTTACCATAAAGGAGCGATAAACGTATGACTGCAACTAAAGGTCTTGAAGGCATTGTAGCTACAACCTCTTCGATTAGCTCGATCATAGACGGAGTATTAACATACCGCGGAATCGACATCGACGAGTTGGCTGAGCATGCCTCCTTTGAAGAAGTAGCCTACCTGCTTTGGTACGGCAAGCTTCCTGCCAAGTCTGAGCTAGATCAGCTGAGAAGCCAATTGAACGACAACGCCGCTATTTCGGATTCTGTCATTCAACAAATCAAGCTGTACCCAAAAGGTACGAACGCAATGGCTGCTCTTCGCACAGCTGTTTCATCCCTTGCTCTGTACGATGATGAAGCGAATGATATGAGCTCGGAAGCGAATCTCCGCAAGGCAATCCGCTTGCAAGCTCAGCTTCCTACACTTGTAGCTGCTTTTGCCCGTATTCGTGAAGGCAAAGAGCCGATTGCACCTAAGTCCGGTGTATCGATCTCCTACAATTTCTTGTACATGCTTACTGGTAAGGAGCCAGAAGCCATTGCTGTTGAAGCTTTGGACAAAGCTCTTGTGCTTCATGCGGATCACGAGCTGAATGCATCTACATTCGCTGCACGTGTTACGGTTGCTACTCTGTCAGACATTTACTCTGGTGTAACTTCAGCAATTGGCGCCCTTAAGGGACCTCTGCATGGTGGAGCTAATGAAGCCGTTATGGCTATGCTTGAAGAAGTGGGCGGCGTGGATAACGTGGAAGCCTATATCTCCGGGAAGCTTGCTAACAAAGAGAAAATTATGGGCTTTGGTCACCGCGTATACAAGAACGGAGACCCTCGTGCGAAGCACTTATTGAAGATGTCCCGTGAACTAGGGAAAATTACTAATAACATGACTTGGTACGACATGTCGATCAAGATCGAAGATCTGGTAACTGGACAGAAGGGGCTTAAGCCTAACGTTGATTTCTATTCTGCCTCCGTATATACGTCGTTAGAAATTCCTCGCGACCTGTTCACGCCAATCTTTGCGATCAGCCGTGTTTCCGGTTGGACCGCTCATATCTTGGAGCAATACGAGAACAATCGTCTGATTCGCCCTCGCGCTGAGTACACAGGTCCTGTAAGTCAGAAGTACGTTCCAATCGAGAACCGCTAATCCGTTCAATCGATTATAATCACGAGTAAGATGTTTACCAATAGGATACCTTTTGCAAGGCAACGGGTGGTTGGGACGCACAAGATGTCTTATGACCCCCGTTCTTTTGCGGCCATTTTCCATAATAAATTCATGATTTACAGCTTTTCCAAAATATACTTATCTGGAGGGTACATTCCATGGCAAAATTCGAACAATATTCACTCCCAACTGAGGGCGAGCGCATTACGATTGAGAACGGCGTCTTACAAGTTCCTAATAACCCGATTATTCCTTTTATCGAAGGCGACGGGACAGGCCCTGATATTTGGGCGGCTTCCAAGCGCGTATTGGATGCAGCAGTTGAGAAGGCATACAAAGGCGAGAAGAAAATCGCTTGGTACGAAGTATTTGCTGGTGAAAAAGCATTCAACCAATACAACAGCTGGTTGCCTGCAGATACATTAACAGCCATTCGCGAATATATCGTCGCAATCAAAGGTCCATTGACTACACCTGTTGGCGGCGGTATCCGTTCCCTGAACGTTGCTCTTCGTCAAGAGCTTGATCTATACACTTGCTTGCGTCCGGTTCGCTACTTCGACGGAGTTCCTTCACCGGTCAAACGCCCTGAGCTTGTGGACATGGTTATTTTCCGTGAGAACACAGAGGACATCTATGCTGGCGTGGAGTGGCAGGAAGGTTCTGCAGAAGTGAAAAAAGTGCTCGAGTTCTTGCAAAAAGAAATGGGCGTTAACAAAATCCGTTTCCCTGAAACTTCCGGTATCGGCATTAAGCCAGTTTCCAAAGAAGGTTCGGAACGTCTTGTTCGCGCAGCTATTGAATATACTATTAAACATGGCCGCAAGAGCCTTACACTTGTCCACAAAGGTAACATCATGAAGTACACAGAAGGCGCGTTCAAGAACTGGGGTTATGAGCTTGCTGAGCGTGAGTTCGGCGATCAAGTATTCACATGGTCCGAGTACGACCGCATCAAAGCTGACAAAGGCACGGAAGCAGCAAACGCAGCCCAAAAAGCAGCAGAAGCAGCTGGCAAAATCATCGTAAAAGATGCAATTGCTGACATCGCTCTGCAGCAAGTATTGACTCGTCCGACTGACTTCGACGTAATCGCAACCTTGAACCTGAACGGTGACTACTTGTCCGATGCATTGGCAGCGCAAGTAGGCGGAATCGGGATCGCACCTGGAGCGAACATCAACTACCTGACAGGTCACGCGATCTTTGAAGCTACTCATGGTACAGCTCCTAAGTATGCTGGTCTTGACGTAGTTAACCCGGGTTCTGTAACATTGTCCGGTGTTATGATGCTGGAGCACTTGGGCTGGCAGGAAGCGGCTGACCTGATCTACAAAGGGATGGAAAAGTCGATCAACAACAAAACCGTTACTTATGACTTCGCCCGTCTGATGGAAGGCGCAACTGAAGTAAAATGCTCCGAATTCGCTAACCAAGTTATCAAAAACATGGAATAGCAACCCCAAAAAGTGAAGTAAAGCTTTGGAGCATAGTCCGAATACTTTTCGGGGGCCCCGTTTTCGACCCCAAAAAGTGAAGTGAAGCTTTGGAGCATAGTCCGATTACTTTTCGGGGATCCTGTTTTTCGACCCCAAAAAGTATAGCAATCAACTAATGAGGAGGTACTATGAAATGGCGATCAAACGCAGAAAAATTACAGTAGTAGGTGCGGGATTTACAGGAGCGACTACAGCTCTTATGTTGGCACAAAAGGAATTGGGCGATGTTGTCTTGCTTGATATCGCTCCTCTTGAAAACCCGACTAAAGGTAAAGCGCTCGACATGCTCGAGGCTAGTCCGGTCCAAGGGTTCGACAGCAACATCGTGGGTACAGCTAACTACGAAGATGCAGCTGACTCCGACATCGTAATCATCACTGCTGGTATTGCGCGTAAGCCTGGTATGAGCCGTGACGATCTAGTTGCGACTAACGCTGGTATCGTGAAATCCGTATGTGAGAACGTTAAGAAGTATTGCCCTGAATCTATCGTTATCATTCTTAGTAATCCAGTTGATGCTATGACTTACGCGGCATTCGAAGCTCTTGGCTTCCCTAAAAACCGCGTAATTGGTCAATCCGGTGTTCTGGACACGGCTCGTTATTGCACATTCATCGCGCAAGAGCTGAATGTATCTGTTGAAGACGTGCGCGGTGTCGTGCTTGGCGGCCACGGGGATGACATGGTTCCACTCGTTCGTTATACGAACGTAGGCGGAGTACCGATCGATAAGCTGATCCCGGCTGACCGCATTGAAGCTATCGTTGCCCGTACTCGTACAGGCGGCGGCGAGATCGTGAACCTGCTTGGTAACGGCAGTGCTTACTATGCTCCTGCAGCTTCACTCGTACAAATGACAGAAGCCATTCTGAAGGACAAGAAGCGTATCCTTCCTACCATTGCTTTGCTTCAAGGTGAGTATGGGTATGAGAACTTGTTCATGGGCGTTCTGACGGTTCTTGGCGGCGACGGCATCGAGAAAGTAATCGAGCTGGAACTGACTGCAGAAGAGAAAGCCGCTATGGACAAATCAGCTCAATCCGTACGCAACGTGATTCAAGTAGTAAAAGGTTAATCCACAGCTCCTATAAATCGAATTGTGAATAATAATAAGCCCTGGGTGAAATTGACACCTGGGGCTTGTTTGCATGCACAACACAACAGATTCTCTTCTATGCTTGATTTCCTACTACTCATACTCTCCAATTGCTTTGCTGTTTACCTTTCCCCTAAGCTTATTTCAAAGTTTCTCGTTGACGCTTTCTGGCGAATCGTAATAGAATGACTTGTCCTCCATTCTTACGAAAATGGGCACACTATAACCGGTAGCCTAACCGCGTTAGACTGACCGCAAAGGAAGTGAATTTTGTGCAGTCCCATATCCACAAGCTGCGGGATGCTTTGTTCAGCACGAGTCTGCAGAAGAAGCTTATGCTCTTTTTTTTGCCGCTGGCAATAATCCCTTTAGCAGTGCTCGGTGCTTTTTCCTATTATAAATCGTCACAGGTCGTTCGTGACCAAGTGTGCCGGACCATTCTCGAGAACTTGTCGCAGGTCAATTATAGCTTGAACTATTTTGTCAGGGATATTGAACAGTTGTCGATGTATGTATACAGCAATCGTGATATTCAAGAGGTGCTAGCCAAGGATCACAACCGACCGCTGTCAGAGAAACATCAGGATCAGAAGCGCATCGGCGACATTTTGGAAACGTTTCTTGGATTCAAAAGCTGGGATATCGCGATCTACCTGCTCGGCGAGAACGGGGACCGCTATTTTTCGGGCGATTTGCTCCCGGGTCAATACGACGACTACAACCCTAACTGGGGCCTGTTTCGCAAAATGAGGCTGGCCGAAGGCAACGTCATATGGGATACCCACTATAGTATGAAAAAAACAGAAGATTTCGGGATCGTCCTAAGCAGCGGCCGTCTGTTGAAAAAGATTAACACCAACCAGCCGCTAGGCTACATTGTCGTTGACATCATGGAGAGTGGCTTGGCGGACAAATACAACAAAGCCCGCCTGCAGCCGGGTGGACAGGTCTTGTTGCTGGACCGCAACGGCTATATCATCTCTAGCACCCCGTCAAAGCATAAAGTAGGCACGAAGCTGGACGAGCCCTTTATGGATGATGTGTTGTCGGGCAGCAAAGGCTATTTCAATCAAGAAATGGAGAAGGGCGAACCGCCGGTCATGGTCATTTATGATACGTCTGAGGTCACCGGCTTCAAGCTGGTCAGCGTCGTTCCAACGGCAGTGTTGACCAAGGAGAGCACAAGCATCCGCGACTTGACTTTCTGGGTTATGGCGATCGGTGCACTGGTTGCTTGCTGGCTTGCTTTGGTGCTGTCCATCACGATCACTAGTCCGCTCCGCAAGTTAAAGTCACTTATGTACTCCGTTGAGAACGGCAATTTGGATGTTTCGTTCACTTCGAAATATAAGGATGAGGTAGGTCAGCTGGGACACAGCTTTAACGCTATGATCCAACGGATTAAGCAGTTGATCGATGAGGTGTATAACAAGCAGTTGATGGTGCAGCAGGCAGAAATAAAGGCGATTCAAGCGCAATTCAATCCGCATTTTTTGTACAACGCACTGGATTCGATCAATTGGATGGCCCGCATTCACAAACTTGAGGACATTAGCAGAACGGCGATCTCTCTCGGGGAACTGCTTCGTTTCAGTATTCGAAAGGGTGACCCGCTCATTCCGATCCGTGAGGATATGCAGCAAATCCGTAATTATCTGTTTATCCAAAAAATGCGCTACGGTGATAAGTTTGAAGCGCAAATCGATATCGCTCCAGGGATTGAGGAATTGTACACGTTGAAGCTGCTGCTGCAGCCGATTGTTGAAAATGCGATTACGCATGGGCTTGAAATGAAGCTTGGCAAAGGCAGTCTTGAAATTACAGGCCGGCTTGCTGGGGACAGAGTGATCTTTCAGGTAAAGGACGACGGAGTCGGCATGCCACGGGAAATATTAGAGCGTATCGAGAATGGCTGCTTCACTACAGCGAGTGAGCAAAAAACCGGTATCGGTTTGGAAAATTTAATCAAGCGTGTTCAGCTGTATTTTGGCGATCAAGGCCGGTTCGCGATAGAAAGTGCGCCGCAACGGGGCACCACCGTGACGATTGAAATACCGGTCTTGCATACAGCAGGAGGGCAAACACATGTATAAAGTATTGATTGTTGAAGACGAATGGCTTGTACGGGAAGGGCTGAAGCGAACGATCCCCTGGGAACAGGTCGGGTGTGAGTTTGTTGGGGAAGCGAGCGACGGGATTGCCGCGCTTGAGCTGATCGAACAATTGAAGCCGGATATCGTGCTGTCTGACATTCGCATGCCGGGTCTGGACGGAATAGGACTGGCTGAGCGGCTCTCGCAGCAGCATCCGCAACCGAAAATCGTATTTTTGACCGGCTTTGACGATTTTGTTATTGCACAGAAAGCGATCAAGCTTGGAGCGGCGGATTTCGTACTGAAGCCGACGAATCCCGACGAGCTGTTGGATGTATTGGGCCGGATAAAGGCCAAGCTTGATGAAGAAGACGCTAACCGGGAGCAGTCGGAGCGTATGGAGCTTAGGCTGGCGCTCGGCCAACCTTTTATTATGGAGAAGCTGCTGTTCGATATGATGCTTGATCATGCTGGTACGTTCGAGCTTGAGCTTTTTAACGAATATTGCTTAGAGGATAAAGAGATCAGCGGAGCAATACGCATCGTGCTGTTGAACTCGATCATCGCTGAAACGGAACAGGCGAAGTTATACCGCACCGAACAATGGCAGATGGCCATGGCCATGGGGGAGAAGCTAACTTCTTTCCCGCCAGTGCGAGTCGGAAAAAACGGGTATGCGCTGCTAGCCAATCGGATAACTCAACGTGTGGACATGGACCCGCTGATTCAATTGATGGTGAGCTCCGGTCAGTTATGGGGCGAGCGATTCTCCATCGGCATAAGTGCCTACCATCATGGGGTGGAGACGATAGCTACGGCCTATGAGGAGGCACTACAGGCACTATATGGAACGCTCTGGGACGGGGGGAGCCGACTGCTCTGGTACGAAGACATGCAGGCCCAGTTGCTGCAAGCGCTGTCCGCACCCCTGATGGAGTTGCCGTTAACGGAGCTCATCAAACGCGGAACACCGGCATCGATCGAAGAACAGCTGGCAAGTTGGAAATCGTATTGGCTGCATCAGCTTGGAAGAGGCATTGAAGAACAGGCCCGTTTCTATGAGTGGCTGGTCGCGTTATATTCTGGCCTGCTCAAAGATGAGGAGCTGCGGTACATCGGCTTGGATCCGCATTTACTGTTAGCGCCCCTGGAAGAATCAGAGTCGCCGGATCAGCGACTATCGCGGCTGTGCGGGATGTTGCTGGAATGGCAGCGAAGATATCGGGAGCAAGGCGGGGATGGTGGCGGGTTCGCACAGATCGAAACCTATATCCGGCAGCATTATGGCGAAGATATTACCTTGCAGGAAATAGCAGAACGCCATCACATGAGTGAAAGCCACTTCAGCAGACTGTTTAAGCAGCAGGTGGGGACCAGCTTTCTTGAATATTTAACTAAGGTGCGGGTACAGAAAGCGAAAGAGCTTCTGGTGAGACCCAAGCTCAAAATATACGAAGTTGCGCTGCAGGTCGGGTATCAAGATTCCCGCTACTTCAGCCAAATATACCGTAAATATACCGGTGAGACGCCTACGGAGTTCCGAAAGCGTCTCGGCATTGAGTTTTCCCCGCTATAAGGCGGGGCTTTTTTGTATCTGCAAAAATTTCAACAAATAAGAAATTTTGTCGCATTGAAAGCGCTTCATCGGAAAGTTTATAGTAGGACTGTAGCAACTGCCGCATGAAAGGTAAGCTCATGTCGAATCTTAGATTATATGGAGGGGTAAACAACAATGAAAAAAGCAGTTTCCGGTATATTGGCTACCTTGCTGTTAGCTGTGTCTATTACAGGATGCGGCCAACAAGCAGCACCTGAGAAGAAACCAGAAGGAGCAGCTGCGCAACAGCCTGCAGAAGCCAAAAAAGGTGGCAAGCTCGCTCTGTACTCGCCGAACGCCGCGGAAGTGAATAACCCGATCATCAAAGAATTTCAGGAACGCACCGGGATTGAAGTTCAGCTCATTTCCGGCGGTACGGGCGATTTGTTGAAGCGTGTACAAGCCGAGGCGGCTAATCCGTTAGGCGATGTTTTCTGGGCTGGAGGAGCGGATTCGCTCGAAGCGTACAAAAAATATTTTGAGCCGTATAAGACAAAAGAATTCGACTACCTGGCTCCGCAATATGTGGATAAAAACAATGTGTGGACGCCCTTCGCGGCGCTGCCGATGATCATCATGTACAATAAGGAGCTAGTCAAAGCGGGCGAAGAGCCGAAGAGCTGGAACGATTTGCTTGACGCGAAGTGGAAGGGCAAAATCGCATTTGCTGATCCGGCCAAATCTGGTTCCTCCTACACGCAGCTTATCACTATGCTGACCGCTTTCGGCAAGGATGAAAAAGGTTGGGATTTCGTCAAGAAATTCGTGAAAAACCTGGATGGCAAAGTGCTCTCAGGCTCCGGTCTTGTGTATAAAGGCGTAGCCGATAAGGAATTCGCGCTTGGTGTTACGTTGGAAGAAGCGGCGCTGCGTTACGTAGAAGGAGGAGCTAAAGTCGGCATCATTTATCCTTCTGAAGGCACATCTGCGGTTCCAGACGGAGCTGCAGTGATCAAGGGTGCGAAGAACATGGATCAAGCCAAGCAATTCATCGATTTCCTTGTCGGGAAAGATGTACAGACGCTGATTCAAAAAGAGTTCAAACGCCGTTCTGTGCGCAAGGATGCAGAAACGATGCAAGGAGTCGCTCAAACGAAGGACATCAAACTGGTGGAATACGACTTTGATTTCGCGGCAACGAAAAAGGATGAAAACATCAAACGTTTCGGCAGAATCGTAACCGGACAAGAGTAATTAATAAGCCATTTGGTGCCTTAATCGGTCGATAAGGCACCATTTTTATCGGCAATTTGAACGGAGGGTAGTGCCATGCAAAAAGTTGTATTTGATCATGTCACCAAATATTTCGGAACGAACAAGGCAGTCAATGACGCCCATTTCACTATAGAAGCCGGTGAGTTTTTTACGCTGCTTGGTCCTAGCGGCTGCGGCAAAACAACGCTGCTTCGCACGATTGCTGGATTTTATCGGCAGGAGGAAGGCGACATCTACTTCGGCGACAAAAAAGTAAACGAAGTTCCTACGCATGAAAGAAATATCGGGATGGTTTTTCAAAACTACGCCATCTTCCCGCACATGACGGTGTTCGAAAATGTCGCTTACGGCCTTAAAGCCCGCAAGGTTCCGAAGCAAGAAATACAAACCCGCGTGATGGAAGCGCTTGAGATGGTCGAGTTGTCTCACCTGCGCGACCGTGTGCCTTCCGACATGAGCGGCGGGCAGCAGCAGCGGATCGCCCTTGCACGCGCGATTGTGATTCGTCCGGGGCTCCTGCTTATGGATGAGCCTCTGTCCAACCTCGACGCCAAGCTGAGAGTGAAGATGAGATCGGACATCCGCCGACTGCAAAAGGAGCTCAATATCACCACCATTTACGTCACGCACGACCAGGAGGAGGCGCTCGCTGTTTCCGACCGAATCGCCGTTATGAGCGAGGGACGGGTTCAGCAGATCGCATCCCCCGAAGATATTTATGCATACCCTGCAAACCGGTTTGTAGCTAATTTTATCGGGACGTCCAATTTTATTACAGGCGATTGCAACACCTATAGCAGCAATTCCGGTGAGGCTGCGGTTCAGCTGTCCGGAGCGTCTTTCCGGCTGCCGCTCGTCAGAGCCTATGAGGGTAAGGTCGTGCTCGCGCTAAGGCCGGAACGCATTAGGCTGGAGGCGGAAATATCCGGCTCCCCACTAATCCCGGGCACTGTGGAGAGCGTCACTTTCCTGGGGGAAAAAGTCAGCTACCTTGTGCGGCTTAACGACGGCTCTTTGATCGATGTGCAAGAGCATGCGGTCCAACCGCATCATTTAAGACAAGAGAACGAGTCGGTTCTCGTGAACCTGCAGCTTGATAAGACGACTGTATTCGATGAGACCGGCCAGGAGGTGCTCTACCGTGCAGCCTTCTAAACAAAGCGCAACTGCGGGAACGGCATCGGGTAGTACTGGAACCCGCAAACAACCGGGATGGATGAATCGGCTTAATATGAAGAAATGGGATTTTTGGTCGTGGGTCACATTTATTGTATATTTGTTCCTGCTTGCCTTTATTGTATACCCGCTCTTTTCCTTGCTCATGAACAGCTTCTTAAACGATAAGGGCGTGTTATCGTTGGAGAACTACGCCAATTTTGTTAAGTTGAAATATTATTATATCGCGCTGTGGAACAGCTTCAAGGTGTCTGCTTTCACGACTTTATTCTCCATCTTGATAGGCGTTCCGCTCGCCTATATCATGACTCGCTACAACATCAAGTGTAAGGGCCTGATCCAGATTATGGTGATCATGTCCCTTCTCTCACCGCCATTCATCGGCGCATATTCGTGGATTCTTATGCTTGGCAATAATGGTTTTCTGACCCGTTTCTTCCATGAGATCGGCATTCCGTTCTCGTCCGTTTATGGTTGGAAGGGTATCGTGTTCGTATTCACACTGCAATTCTACCCGCACATCTTCCTGTATGTGTCCGGTGCCCTGCGCACGATTGATACTTCGCTTGAGGAAGCGGCGGAAAGCCTTGGGCGCTCCTCCTTTCAGCGGCTGGTAACGATCACGCTGCCGCTTATATTCCCGACGTTGTCCGCAGGAGCGCTAATGGTATTCATGGCTGCTTTCGCCGACTTCGGGACACCGATGCTGCTCGGTCAAGGCTTTAAGGTGCTGCCGATTCTCGCTTATGAGCAGTTCATCAGCGAAATGGGCGGTAATCCAGCGATGGCAAGCACGCTCAGTGTGATCTTGATCGCTTGTTCGACTAGCATCCTTTTTGTACAGCGATACTTCGTTTCAAGAAAAAATTACACGATGACCGGCATGAGAACACCGAAGGTGGAGACGCTGCGGCCACTGCCTAAGATACTGCTTACCGCTGGCGCATTACTCGTCGCGTGCGTGTCGATGATCCCTCAGGCCACCGTTATTATCACTTCGTTCATCAAAACGAAAGGGCCCGTGTTCCATTCCGGCTTCAGCTTGAACAGCTATAAGGAAATCATGTTTCGCGTACCGAAGGCAATTATCAACACGTACAGTTTTTCAGCAATATCTATCGTCATCATGGTCGTAATGGGTATGCTCGTTGCATACGTGCTCGTTCGCCGCAAATCGAAGCTCACCGCGATGCTCGACGGGCTTATTATGATCCCTTACGTCATGCCGGGTACCGTACTCGGAATCAGCTTGATTATCGCATTTAATAAGCCGCCGATCGTGTTGACAGGGACTTGGGTCATTCTGGTTATAGCTTATGTGGTGCGCAAGCTGCCTTATACGATCAGATCAAGTACAGCAATTTTGCACCAGCTTGACCGCAGTGTCGAGGAGGCGTCAATCAGTCTTGGAGTTCCTCCGATGAAAACGTTTTTTAAAACAACCGGGCGTTTAATGGCTCCAGGCGTATTGTCCGGCGCGATTCTAAGCTGGATTACAACAATCAATGAGCTCAGCTCCACCATCGTACTATATTACGGAGCAACGGCGACCATTTCCGTGACCATTTACAGTGAGGTGTTTACGTCCAACTACGGTACGGGAGCTGCACTCGCCTCTATCTTATCGATATCGACCCTTGTTTCCTTGTTGATTGCCAATAAGCTGAGCAAAAAGGGACTTCAGCTGTAAATAGAGGAACGCCCGTCCATGAGGTCTTCTTGGTCAAGCCGTGTTACAATGAAGATCGGTAAGGCCCGGCTCAGCTTAAATCGGGTCTGATCAAGGAGGCATTTATGAATCGGCGTATCTGGTTCTTAACGATAGCAGTAGTCTTGATGCTCGTGGGAGCGGTTATTTGGAATATAGCAAACCGTCCTCTGTCAAGCAGGGCAGATGATAAAACGCAGGATTCGGTCATTTTGTCTATATGGGTGTTCAGTAAAGGTTGGGACGCTCCTCTCTCGGAATTTCAAAAAATATATCCGCAAATCACCATCGATCTTCGCACCTTTCGTTCGGCGGAGCAGCTTTATAAGGAGCTGCTAGCGTCCATATCGGCTAATGCCGCGCCGCAGCTGGCCGAAATCCAAAGCTTCTATGGTATTCCTGAACTGGCTTTAACGGGTGTTGTTTCGGCAATTAATGAACACGAACTGCCCGCCAGCTCTCAGCTGCTGCCCCCCTTTGTCGAGCCGTTCCGTTATCAGGGGAAGCTGTGGGCATTGCCAATCGGTGGCAGTGTTCCTCTATTGTATTATCGGGATGAGGTGCTGAGCAGGACGGGATTGCCCTCAAGCGGCTTTCACGATTGGATTGATGTCGAGAAAGCGGCAGCGCTTCCGGTTAAAGAGGGGCTGCTGTTATCCCAAGAACGTTGGCAATTGACCATTGATAAGGAACTTCCATGGTATGCGGAGAACATTGGGGGCGGCCCAGTTTCAGAACAGACATTTGACATATGGAGCCGTTGGGTGCACAAGATCCGCGTTATGCAGCCATTAAGCCATCTGCTGGCTGTAAGTGATTTCATTAACGGAAAGGTCGGGGTGTTAGCCAGCTCTTCAGACAAATTGCCAATGATTGAGCGATATATCGGCGGGAAATTTCAATTCGATCTTACGAGGTTTCCGAGTTCCGATTTGACTGGGATCCTCCCGGTCGTCAACGGTTTAGTGCAGATGCATTCGCCGCCTGCCAAGGAAAAAGCGGCTCATAGCTTTGTCGATTTTATGGTGGACAACACCGCTCAATCGTTCGTCTGGACACATATGGGCTACATTCCGGTCAAGGCCGATGTCGTACGTCGGCTAGCAGGGGAAACGTCAACTTCAGCCCGGCAAAGGACGATTCTCGATGCCGTCCGGTCGTTAAGCGTGCGTCAACCGGATGAGGACGATTATGATCGATGGTTACAGATTACAGGGAAGCTGGAGCAGCTGGAGCAGCTTGCGGAATAACGTCCATCTATGGTAGGCAAATGATGGGATTAGGAGGTATTGATTTGAACATAGAATCGATCACGATACAAGGTACTGCGCAATGGAACGAAGATGCGTTAGTTCTCAATGAACGGCTGCAGTTGTATGGGGTGCTCGATGGCGCCACTTCGCTCCACCCTTACCGCGGAGCGGGAGGGGAAACCGGAGGTTATTTGGCTTCTCAGGCGATCAAGCAATACTTGGAGTCGCTTCGCAAGGAGGATGTGGCAGACGCAAGCCTTAAGCAGCTGGTCGTTCAAGCTAACGTCCGATTAAGGCAAAAAATGGCCGAAGTCGGCATCGATCTGACGGATAAAACATCCTTATGGACAAGCTCGCTGGCGCTCATTCGAATTCGCGAGCATTCTGTCGATTATGCTCAGGTTGGCGACTGCATGATCGCCGCCAAGTACGAAGACGGCTCCGTTCGGACGATTTCACGCGATCAAGTGGAGCACATTGACCAGCAGTCAAAAAAAATATGGCAGGACGGCATCCAAAGAGGAATTACTTCACGGGAACAGCTGTGGAGCATGGTGCAGCCGGTCATTCTACAAAATAAATCGAAAATGAACACCCTCGAAGGCTACTCCGTGATGAGCGGCGAACCGGAAGCAGCGGAGCTTGTGGAATACGGGACGATCAACAGGATACGCTTAAAATCGCTGCTGCTCGTGACGGACGGACTTTTTTTACCGATGCAAGCAAGCTCGCTGCCCTCAAATGACTTAGAACAATTAGTTGCACAAATTGAGAACCGCACACTGGCTGACTATTCAGACTGGTTGATCAATCTTGAGTATGAGGACAAGGAATGCCAACGGTATCCGAGATTTAAGATATCCGATGATAAAACTGGCATTTGGATTCAATTGAACTAACCTGCTTCATCGCTTGCCTTTTGGGGATGATTTTTTTGAACCTTGCGATTACTGATTAGATGCATTCCATAAGATGCCAAGTTGAGAGGCTGGGTCTTTACGGTCAACCGTCACTGAATTGTAAGGATTTGGGCCAGTCTTCATTTGTACCTTGTCCTGATTTCCGCTATACTACAAGAGGAAAACCTAACATGGACAGGGGGACTTTCGACGATGTACAATGCAATGAAATGGGCTCATGTAATTTCAGCGATCGCACTGCTTTTGTATTTGGTGTTACCTCTCATAAGCGGAAGCGCTGCCAGACCCAATGGCGCCTCCAGACTTCATGGATTGAATCGGATCGGGCAGTATTTATTAATTGTTGCCTTCCTGACAGGCGGTTATATGGTTAGTAAGGCAGGTATGTCTGGCGCATGGATGGCTGTTGCAATTGTGCTTATACTTGTTATGTTTGCAATGGCGGGAATGATGGGCGGACCGCTCAAGCGGTTAAAGGCGGGTAATTCCGGCACAGCAGAATCGATCAAGAAGCTGCGCACCTTCAGTATTATTGCAGCTGGTGCATTTGTGTTAATCCTTGTGCTCATGTATAACCCAACAATCATTTAGTAAAGAGGAGAGCATGAGATTACTCTCCGCTCTCTTCGGACAGCTCGTCAAGCGTCTTCTCGAAGCTTGGCGCCATATGCTCCAGGAAGTAATTCAATTCGGGCATGTTCATCTTCGCGATGGACTGCTCGATTTGTTTTTTGGCCATCGTGAATTCTTTGTTGCCGGCGGATAGCTCGGTAACACATTTCAGATAGGCATCGAGCAAGTCTGCTCCTTTAATATAACGCTTATGCGTCTGTTGCTCAGGGGAATCACTCTGGTCCCCGATTAAGGGGGCATACACATGTCTCAAAGAATCCGGAACCATGGCGATGAGTCGTGAAGCGGCTATATCCTCGATCTCTCGAAAGTTATGCAAGATTTCTTTGTTGTGATGTTTGACGGGGGTTGGAATATCACCTGTGAACACTTCCGTTACATCATGGAACAAAGCGCGTGTGACGATGTGTTCCGTAGGCACCGAACGATTATACACCACATTCGCTATCGTGCAGAGGGCATGGGTCAGCAATGCTACCTGAAACGTATGCTCTGCTACGTTCTCCTTGAGCACATTGCGCATCAGACTCCAGCGTTCTATATATCTCAGACGGTACAAGTACGCGTAGAAATGACTTTCCACTTCAGCAGACACCTCTCAATGAAAGATAAGTAATGCTGTCATTATACAAGAGTTAGCCTGCGCGGTAAATCTGGATACATTTCGGACTGTCGCGGCTGACTTTTGCTTCCCTTTTCTTATGAAATATCAAAAGTGAATAAATTGTAAAATTTCTATGATGGAATTGCGAAGAAAAGAGTTGCCGAAATGATGGAAGTTGTGCAAAATGAGAGAGTAGAGTGGAAATTGACATGAACATATGGAGCTGTTAAACGAAGTGTATTCAATCTATCTCAAATATAAGGACCGAGAGATTCTGTACCTTATACCGCTCGTACTTTTATCTTTAGCAGTCAGACTGCGTTACTACTTCAAAATGTTATTTTCTGAGAAAGGCTTTCCTGATTCAGCAGACGCTCAGTGGTACTTGAATTATGCGCATGGATTGTTGGAAAATTTCCGAATTGGCCTTCACTTGAACGATATTTTATATATGGGTTACAACTTTTTACTCGCTCTGCTGCTTGCTGTATTCAGGAATACGGATATTATCCTGTTCATACAGACGTTCACGGCTGCCGTAAGTGTGATTCTTGTTTACCAAATTGCAAGGATGCTGTTTAATAGGAGGACGGCGATTATTGCTTCCCTTATTTACTGTATTTCCTGGGATATCACGCTATGGACCACATACATACTTACCGACAGCTTCTTCATAAGCCTTCTGCTGTTAAATGTCTATTTCCTGCTTAAGTATATGAGGGATTATCGAAGGGTAGATAAGATTCTGTTCATTCTGACCGCTATCTATATGGTTATCTTCAGGCCGACAGGAATCGTATCGTTGTCCTTCATCGTGATTTATATCATAATGAATATCCCTAAACCAACCATGGTTCATTTTTTCAAAAAACATAGATGGTCCATCGGGGGATTCTTGATTGCGGGGATAGCTGCTCTTGTTTATCTGATCTTAGCTAACATACTGGATCCGTTCATTACGTCTCTCCAATATAATGCCAAGCTGGTGCTCTATAATGTATATGGCAGCGGGTGGATATACGATATTCCATCACCGCATGATGTAGTCTATGTTCCAGATTACAATATTAATATATTGAATAGCCTGATCTTAAGTTTTATAATTAATAATTGGGATCATATCGCCGTTCTTTACTTAAAAAGAACTGTAGCTTTCCTTGGAAGATGGGTATGGATGACAGATATGAGAAGTATCTCAGGCATCTTCAAATTCCTGGTGCATGCCCTGGTATCTGCCTTCTTCTTTATAGGTTTAATTGCTACGATCGTGAACAAAACGTTCCGAAAAGCTTCGATTGTGTGGCTTGTTGTGCTCGCTGTTTATATTTTTTGTATCGTTCTCTTTATTGACGGTCTGTACAGGTACAGGGCGCCAGGCATACCTTTTATTGCGATTGCGGTTGCTTATGGGGCAGACAGAGTGATTGATGGGGCAATTCGAATTGCTAATAACTATACGGGGAAGTTGCCATGGAACAAGGGAAAATATTAATAATCGTCCCAGCCTATAATGAGCAAGGTAACATACTGAAAGTAATCCGGGATATACGTGAAAGCATTGCGGATAGTGACATTCTCGTGATTAACGATTGCTCCCGTGATTCTACTTCGTCGATTGCGAAGGCGGCTGGGGTGAAGGTAGTAGATCTTCCATACAACCTTGGTATTGGAGGAGCGGTACAGACAGGATTCAAGTATGCTTATGCTAAGGGTTATGAATACTCGGTACAGATTGACGGTGACGGTCAGCATTCTCCTAATCAAGTGGACAAGCTTCTGAACGAGATGATCCGAACGAATAGTGATATGGTTATTGGTTCGAGATTTTTGGATATTCAATCTTTCCGCACGACTCGGACACGAAGGTTCGGCATTAAGGTGTTTGAAGTTCTGTTCCGCCTCTTGATCCACACGAAGGTGACGGACAGCACATCGGGGTTTCGCCTCTACAATAAGAAAAGCATAGCCCTGCTCAGCAAGCATTATCCTGACGATTATCCGGAGCCGGATGCTATTATTTTATTGAAAAAGCATGGTTTGCGATTCTGTGAGATAGGCGTTGAGATGAGACACCGGGAGCATGGAGCCTCTTCGATTACATTGATCAAAAGCCCATATTACATGGTGAAGGTTATATTATCGATATTCTTCTCCTATGTCAGGACAAGGTGGTGAGAGACTATGGAGAACGGCAACATTTTCAGCGTTCAGCTCATGGGGATTGCGTTTAGTCTAGTATTAATTGTTTCGGTTTTTATTATGGTTCGGGCAAGAATGATTAGAGAGAAATACTCTTTAGTCTGGTTCTTGATCGGAACGTTTACCTTGGTGATGTCGGTTTTTAAAGAGCTGATGGATTGGTTCTCCAATTTAATCGGGGTGGACTATGCGCCATCGGCATTTTTTGCCATTCTGATTGTATGCGCTTATTTACTCCTGCTCAACATGAGCATCAGCATCTCGGGACTCAAAATGCACAACAAGACGCTAACACAAGAGTTGGGCTTAACCAAGCTCAGACTTGAGGAGTTAGAAAAGAAAATGAACGTGGGTGAATCGCAATAAAATACTGGTTGCTTCTTGCAAATATAATGATGACCGTAGCCGGCAGTACCTTACTTAAGATTGGAAGCCGGACGATTAAATTTGAAGGCGCGTTATTCGGAATTCTGCTCAGCTATATGACCTCCCCAGTTATTCTCGCTGGCTTCGTGGTATATGCTCTTGCTGCCTTTCTTTGGGTATACTGCTTGTCCCAGTTCGAGCTCAGCTATGTTACCTTCGTAACCAGTGCGCAATACATATTGCTGCTGCTGGTCTCTATTCAGATATTCAAAGAACACATCAGTCTCATGCAATGGGCGGGAAGCCTTTTTATTATGATTGGGGTATTTTTCTGGATGAAAGGATAGACGATAGATGTTCCAATGTGTAGCCTATACAGAATCAATGAAGGATAAGTGGGACCAATTCGCTTGGTCCGCAGGCACCGTGTATCATACTACAGCATTCCAACAAGTTTTGGTTCATTCGTTTGGTTATACCTCGTTGTATCATGCTATCTTAGATCGCGATGACCAGATCTGTGCGATTATCCCGCTTGTAGTCGGACGCAATCTTGCATGGAAGAAGGCAGGCGTTTCGCTTCCTTTTGTCAATTATATCGATCTATGCGCGGCTTCTGAAGAAGCCTTTCATTTTGCCATTGCAGCTCTTCAAGAGCTCAAAGACAAGCATAAGCTTGGATATATTCAGTTGCGCTTAAAAGAAGATAAATTGGCTGATCCAAGCTGGAGTCTAGATGATCATAATCATACCTTTGTGCTTTCCTTGTCAGAAGGAGAGGAGAAGGTGTTGGCTATGTCCAGCGGCAGCAATCGCAATCATGTTCGAAAAGTATACAAGAATGATTGGTTCGATGTTTCTTTTGATCCGCTGAATCTGGATTCATTCTACAAAGTATATGTAAGAAGGATGAAGCAGTTAGGTTCTCCCGCTCAGGATATTCTCTTCTTCCAAAAACTGTTCGAATATTTGCCAGAGCATGCTTATCTGTTATCTGTATTGGATAAAGAGACTGGACAAGTCGCGGGCGGGATGATTCTGCTCACAAGTCCAAGAAATTCCACGGTTTATTATCCCTATGGAGCGAATTTGTCTGAGTATAACAGCAAGTATTTGAACAATTTCATGTATTGGGAAGCGGTGAAGTTCGGCATACGTAATGGATACAGCCGCTTGGACCTGGGCAGGTCTCAGACAGGCTCAGGAACCTACAAGTACAAACAGCAATGGGGTGCCGAGCCGCAGCAGCTGAATTATCTCACTTATGATGGAGGCCTTAATAAGGCATCGGGTGCTCCGGATAAAGAAAGCCTGAGCTTCTTCATCAAGATGTGGAAAGTCGCCCCCAGCTTCATTACGAACCCCGTGGGGAAGCGATTGATTAAGTACTTGCTGCCATAGACGCCAAACCTATTGGATAGATGCACATCATAGCGAAGCTCACTAACTTAAGCGTTTTAGAGAAACGCACTACGGAGGATACATTCCATGAGTAATTCCAACTGGAAGCAATATTTTGACAAAAAGGCTGAAACACACGGGGCATCTGTTCAAACATCGGATTATTTCAATGAAGAAAGCTTCTTCATTCAGCGGGATCATACATTAAACTGGTTAGGTCCATGCAAAGATAAAGTGGTGTTGGATGCCGGCTGCGGTGTTGGTGCTTTCAGTGAGCCATTGGTGAACAATAATACCGTTTACGGGGTAGACTTCTCTGAGAAGAGTTTGCAGTTTGCAGCTGATCGAGGACTAATTACGGCAACAGATGATTTGACCGGGCTTCATTTTGAGAGTAATAAATTCGATGTTGTCTTATGTATCGGTGTAATCCAGCTCATTCCTCAGTATAAGAAGGTGCTGAAGGAGCTGGCAAGGGTAACCAAACCAGGAGGCACTCTGCTCATTGAAACCTTGAACAAGGGTTCAATCCAGAGAAAGCTTTTGAGATTGTTCGAGAAGGGCACTAAATTCGATCAAATGTATGCCATGGATGAGCTCAAGAAAGTATTTGAAGAAAATGGCTTCGAGCAAATTGAGTTCATGAATATTTATCATCCGTTCAAGTTTGTGACGAAGAGTAACGGCGGAGGCTTGTTTACGAACATGTTCAGTACTTCATTTGCCATAAAGGGGCGCAAGAAAGGTGAATAACCAAACTGCGAGTTCAACTAAGCCGCAATCCGTCTCCAATATGCTTACGTTTGACATTGAAGAGTGGTATCACGCTAATTATGATGACGTCCGTCCCGATCTGACCAAGCCTTCGGGCTTCAGATCCAATATGGACACGCTGCTCAGACTTTGCCGGGAAGCGAATTGCAAGGCCACTTTCTTCGTGCTCGGGTATATTGGGGAGCATTATCCGGATGTCGTTAAGGCGATCGCACAAGAAGGGCATGACGTGGCTTCTCACGGGTACGCTCATCAGTTGGCGTACAGACAGTCCTATGCCGAATTCAAAGCCGATGTGAAGAAGTCGGTAGATATACTCGAGAATATTACGGGGACGAAGGTACTAGGGTATCGGGCGCCTTCATGGTCGATTGTTGAGAGTAATCTGCATTACCTCGAGGCACTTGAAGAGCTTGGGATGATATATGACGCGAGTATTTTTCCTGTCCGAACATTCCTTTACGGCATCCCGGACGCCCCAACAGAAATTCACAAGCCCCGTGTAAACGGCAGAGAACTCGGTATTTATGAGGTGCCGATGTCCGTAACTAGGTTGGTGGGTAGAAACATAGGGTATTCAGGAGGGTTTTATTTCCGCTTCTTCCCTGAATTTTTCATCAAACGATCAATTCGCGCCGCTAACAAGCAAGGGAAGAATTCTATCGTGTATCTGCATCCAAGAGAAGTGAATGCGCAAGACAGCAGACTCAGCCTGCCTTTCAAAGAAAATCTCATTCATTATTACAATGTCGGAGGCACCGAGAGGAAGCTGGAACGAGTCTTGAACAGCTTTACATTCACATCCATCTCGGAGCATTTGAAGCAGCAATACGGATTGGACATTTGAAATCCGATTGCAAGGAAGCATAGATTAATCGGCGAGGGCTCGTCTTAGAATCGTCTGATGCAGTCTTTCTGGTGTAATGAATGGGCTTCCCCCATTAATACGTGGAATCTGCATTCGATTCACATCACGTGTAGTCATCTCCGGGACAATCGTGTAGGCATAGTTGACGCCAGCCTGCTGAATAAGCTCGGAGGCCAGCTTGGAGTATATCCCGAATGGATAGGCCAGATCCTCAGTCTTTGCACCCGTGATCGAACTTACCTCTTGGAGGCATGCAGCCGTATCATTCAGGATGCGTTGCTGATAGGAATCTTCTGATTCCAGTACGTTATTCCAAGGCAACCGTGAAGTCAAGAATGCGTTATCTGTATCCCCTTTATGATGAAGACCATGGGTGTGACATTCCGCTTGGATCAAGCTGGAACGACTGGTCATGTCTCGAATCTGATCACGTGACATGTACGGTATGTTACTGGCAGCAGGATCGTTCAGCGTCTCGGTTATGATGAAATTTACAGCAGGTATGTTCATCTCTAAGAGAAGAGGATAAGCGTTCTTGTAAAAGCTCTCATATCCGTCGTCAAAGGTGACTAAGACTGCGTTGTTCGGTACGGCCTCACCATCCAAGAATCTATGAAAATCCTGCAATGAAATGAAAGAATACCCTTTTTGCTGCAAGTATTCAAGTTGCTCTCGGAACAAAGTAGAAGTGATGGTGCCTGAGCTTTCCTCTGTATCATGAATATGATGGTACATAAGGACAGCGACCTGATCCTTGAACAACACCTCATCATGCGAGGCATTCCATTGAGGCAGGACGAAGGCTGTAGCGATCAGGAATATAATAAGCGTTCGGAGTGTAAAGGTAGTCACAATCAGGATCCCTTCTAGATACTGTCATTAGTATAAGTTATGATAGCACAGATCATATCAAAATGACCTGAAAAAGTGGTATATTAGTTGTAAAGAGTATGGAGAGGAGATAGATTGTCATCATGAATTCTTTTCAAGAAAGTGTGTACAAATTAATTGTTGAAACTTCAACGAACCTTCCGGCAGATGTAAGAAGAGAGGTTCAGAAAGCCCAGCAGCAAGAGGATGCAGGAACACGTTCTGCCCTGTCACTCTCCACAATTGCAGAGAACATTACGATGGCGGAATGTAACGTATCTCCGATATGTCAGGATACTGGAATGCCGACCTTCATTATACATTGTCCAGTAGGCGCAAACCAAATCATTATGAAGAAGCAAATTCTCGAGGCTGTTCGCCAGGCAACAAAGGCAAGCAAGCTTCGTCCGAACTCAGTAGACTCTTTAACGGGTACGAATAGCGGCGACAATCTGGGTCCTGGTACTCCAGTTATTCATTTCGAGCAATGGGAGAAAGATACGATCGACATGCGTCTGATCCTGAAGGGCGGCGGCTGCGAGAACAAGAACATTCAATATAGCTTGCCTGCTCAGCTGGAAGGCTTAGGCAAGGCTGGCCGTGATCTTGACGGCATTCGCAAATGTATTATGCATGCGGTCTATCAGGCACAAGGACAAGGCTGCAGCGCAGGTTTCATCGGAGTCGGGATCGGCGGAGACCGTACGACTGGTTATGAGCTTGCCAAACATCAATTGTTCCGTGCTGTTGATGACGTGAACCCTAATCCAGACCTTCTGAAGCTGGAAGAGTACGTAATGGATAATGCAAATAAGCTTGGTATCGGAACGATGGGGTTTGGCGGACAAGTAACTTTGCTAGGCTGCAAGGTTGGGGTAATGAATCGCCTCCCGGCCAGCTTCTTCGTATCGGTAGCTTACAATTGTTGGGCTTTCCGTCGTCAAGGCGTGCTGCTGGATGCCGAGACAGGTGAGATCCAGGAGTGGATCTATGAAGGCGGGCAATCGGTGCCAATGACGGTTGAAGCGCCGGTCGAGAAGGTTGAAGAAGAACGTCGCGAGATCGTTCTCCAAGCTCCTATTACTGAAGACCAGATTCGTCAGCTTCGCGTAGGAGATGTCGTTGTCATCAATGGGGAAATGCACACAGGCCGTGATGCCTTGCATAGTTATTTGATGGATCACGACTCACCGGTTGATCTGAGCGGCCATATTATCTATCACTGCGGACCGGTTATGGCTAAGGATGATAACGGTGAATGGCATGTTAAGGCAGCTGGGCCTACAACCAGTATTCGCGAGGAGCCTTATCAAGGCGATATTATCAAGAAATTCGGCATTCGCGCTGTTATTGGCAAAGGCGGTATGGGGCCTAAGACGTTGGCTGCACTTGGTGAGTATGGCGCCGTATATTTGAATGCTATAGGCGGTGCTGCTCAGTATTATGCGGAATGTATCAAGAAAGTAAACAGCGTGGATTTGATGGAGTTTGGCATTCCGGAAGCGATGTGGCATTTGCAGGTTGAAGGATTCGCGGCGATCGTGACGATGGATTCCCATGGCAATAGTCTTCATGCGGAAGTGGAGAAGAATTCATTAGAGAAACTGGCATCGTTCAAGGAACCGGTATTCAAGTAAAAGTGGCAGAAATACGCACAGCCCTACTCCTTGAGAGTAGGGCTGTTGTATAGATAAGTTTACTTTATACGATTGTTTCCTGTGCTCTGGCACGGTCCCATTTGCTATATTCATCTTCTGCCTGTTCTTTGGTGTGACCGTATCGCTCCTGGAGCTTCCCTATGAGCTTTTCCGTTTCTCCGTTGATGACATCCAGGTCGTCATTGGTTAATTTTCCCCACTGTTTTTGAGCTTCACCTTTTACTTGCTTCCATTTGCCCTTCATAACGTTGCTGTCCATAGTTATTCCTCCTTATATAAATGATAAAAGTATAAGATACTAAACGGTGTGACTTGTCATTTATATACCCGAATGGGGTCGTTTTCAAACAATTGTCTGCAAAGTCTTCCACTTTGTCTTTACAATAACTAAACTGGAAAATAAGGCGCGCACGAGATACAATGGCTGGGACAGATCCCTATCATGAAATGGAAGAAGGAAGGGTACAGCATGCAGTTTCGCACTAAATTAACCCTATTATTCATTGCATTAATCGGTTGTTCCGTCTTGGTCGCCGGTATATTCATGGCTATTATGATCGACAAGTCTAAGGTATCTGCTCTGCAGAACAGCATGCAGCGGGAAATCCAGATTATGATTGCAGCCATAGGCATTGAGGAAAACCAGAGCCCGTATGCGAATATGACTACGGAGCAGTTCTCTCATATTGCGAATCGCTTGAAGCAATCTGCTGGTGCGCGGATTACGTTTATTTCTGCCGACGGGGCGGTTATTGGAGATTCCGATAACGATCCTAAGGTTATGGATAATCATTATCAACGGGAAGAAATCCGGGAGGCTCGCGAAACCGGCGAAGGCTTTGCACGCAGATATAGCGACACAACCAATCGAACGATGCTCTATGTTGCGCTTCCCATTAAGCAGCAGGATCGAATTATTGGTTATGCTCGCTTGTCGATGTCACTCGAGGAGGTAGAAGCTACGATTCGCACCTTGTGGTGGGGGTTGATTGGCGGCTTGCTCGTTGTCTTTATCATCGCTGGTGCAGTAAGCTACCGAATTGCCTTTCAATTAACGAAACCGCTCGAGAAGATGACCCGGGTTGCGGTGCAAATAACGAATATGAACTACAAGTCGCGTGTGCATATACGCAATCAGGACGAGATTGGCCAACTGGGTCAAGCGATTAATACGATGGCGGACAGCTTGTATGTGCAGATGAATCGAATTCGCGAGAATGAGACTCGTTTATCCAGCGTGCTGGACAATATGATAAGCGCCGTTGTAATGATTGATGAGCAAGGCTATATCGTATTATTGAATCGTCAGGCAGAGGAGATACTTGGATATTCCTCCAAGGAGCTAATCGGCAAACGATTCGACAATGCCAAGCAGCCGTATGAGCTCATCCAAATGATTCAAGAATGCAGGGAGCGGAATGAACGGATTCGTGATGAGATGAATTTCTATTTTCCGGAAGATCGAATTCTGGAAGTCAATTTGGTGCCGATGATACAAGTAGAACGTGAGTGGGCAGGTCTTGTTATCGTGTTGCACGATATAACAGCGATACGTCGACTGGAGAAGGTCAGGAGCGAGTTCGTGGCCAACGTCTCCCATGAGCTGAAAACTCCAGTTGCAGCTGTAAAAGGATTCGCTGAAACCTTGCTAGCAGGTGCTATGAATGACCCTGTGATTGCCAAGCAATTTCTACAGATCATCTATGATGAGAGCGAGCGGCTTAATCGGTTGATCGGGGATATACTAGAGCTGTCCAAAATCGAGTCCAAGCGTATTCCGCTGCAATTTTCTCCCGTGCATATTAACAGCTTCCTAGGGAAGACCTTGGAAATGATGAGGACGGAAGCCGAGAAGAAGTCTATTGACCTCGCCTTTCAAGCCAATGAGGAGCTGTACATTGAAGCAGATGAGGATCGGTTTGGACAGATTATAATTAACCTGTTGTCCAATGGCATCAATTATACACCTGAGGGCGGTAAAGTAAGGGTTAAGGTCATGACTCTGCTAGGAGAGAATCAGGAAGCGGAACGAATTCGCATAGTAATCTCTGATACGGGAATCGGGATCCCAAAGAAAGACTTGCCGAGAATATTCGAACGCTTCTATAGGGTGGACAAAGCGCGTTCACGCAGCTCCGGAGGGACAGGTCTTGGTCTATCCATCGTAAAGCATCTCGTGGAGCTTCATGGAGGAACCATACGGGTAGAAAGTGATCTTGGAATAGGATCTCGATTCACCATTGATTTACCTATCATTCAGAGTTAAGAAGCCTGTTTACACAAAATTAACAAACACTTCAAACAAGCTTTACAATCGTATGATAGGATGAGCTGTATGCTATAATAGGACTATATGTCACGGAATACAAATCGGGGGGTTCGCATGTCTAAGAAGATTCTGGTTGTCGAGGATGAGCCGACCTTGGCGAGATTGCTAACCTACAACTTATCACAGGAAGGGTACGAAACTAAAGTTATTGATCACGGCGGAGAAGGGCTGCAAGCAGCTCAACAAGGCAATTACGATTTGATCATTCTCGATATTATGCTACCTGGATTGAATGGGTTTGAAGTGCTGCAGAAGCTGCGCCAGAAGGGCAATAAAACTCCAATTATTATATTAACTGCCCGTAATGCTGAAGAGGAAGTTGTTCAAGGGTTAAAAAGCGGGGCAGATGACTATATTACTAAGCCTTTTGGAGTGGCTGAGCTGTTGGCGCGGGTATCTGCGGTCATTCGTAGAACGAAGTCCGATGAAGGGACGTTCATGGACGATAATAATCACGACAAGGTTATTCAGATCGGGGATTTGAGAATCTATCCTGAGAAGTACGAAGTGAACTTGAATGGAGAATCCATTCCCCTTCGACCTAAGGAGTTCGAGGTATTGCTCTACTTGGCACAACGTCCAGGGGTAGTCATCACACGCGATGACCTTATGAATATCGTCTGGGGCTTCGATTACATTGGCGGACAACGTACCGTCGATGTACATGTAAGTTCACTCCGCAAGAAGCTGGAGATGAACCAAGAGAGTGTTCAAATTGATTCGATCCGCGGTCTAGGCTACAAATTGGTCGTTCACAGCTCAAAGAAGTAGTCAAATATTCATTTTCTTTTGAAACGGAAGCCGAAGGAGGCCAGACGCCCCCCGGCTTCTTTTCTATCCTACTCCCTGCACTAACCGTTCTTTTCTATCCTACCCTCATGAAAATAAATAATGAACTCCATGCAGCATCGTAACTCCAAGAGAGCATGTCAATGGGGTGGAGAAGCGAAGCGTCCGCCTTTGTCCTGGGGTTCCTACCTATAAAAAATATAATAAAAGGAACCAGAGGACAACAGTGGTCGGAATCCCATTGACGTGCTCTCCCCTGCACTGAACCATCTTCTTTCTACCCTACCCTCATGAAAATAAATAATGAACTCCATGCAGCATCGTAACTCCAAGTGAGCATGTCAATGGGGTGGAGAAGCGAAGCGTCCGCCTTTGTCCTGGGGTTCCTACCAATAAAAAATATAATCAAAGGAACCTGAGGACAACAGCGGTCGGAATCCCATTGACGTGCTCTCCCCTGCACTGACCAATGCAATATTCATCATTATTTATTTTCCCCCTCAAACTTAAATTGCCGCATCTCATCAAAAAGTTGCTGGGCCAACCCATACATATCCACCGATTGGGAAGCGATTTGTTGGATAGCTGCGTCCTGTTGAGCGGATGTAGAGTTAACCTCTTGAACACCTGCAGCCGTTTCTTGTGAAATTGCTGCAACTAGAGCAAGGGAGTCGGCAAATTCAGAATTGCGTCCTTTGGCGTTACGCACTTTGCTGTGAATTTGATCCATATACTCATGCAGCCGCTCAATCGAGCTCTCAATGGAATGAAAGGATACTAAAGTGTTATGCAGCTGCTTGTCCTGCATATTGGTTGCTTCTATTACACTATCCATATGCTCACGAACATCAGCAATCTGACCTTTCAGAGATGAGGTGAGAGCTGCTATGGATTTGGCGGATTGCCCGGTTTGATCCGATAGCTGCCGAATCTGCTCCGCGATAACAGAGAAGCTGCGACCGTGTTGGCCTGCCCGCGCAGCTTCAATGGCTGCATTGACCGCTAACACATTCGTTTCTGTAGAGATCTCGCTGATGGTGCGGACGATATGCCCAATTTTTACCGAGTCTGAGATAAAGTTGTTCATAGTCTCGGATACTTGGAGAAGCAGCTCCTCCGAGCGATTCGCAGCCGTTTTAAGATGCAGAACAGCTTGTGCACCTGAATGAGTGTTAGATTTGGCTAACGAGCTGAGCTCCTGCATTTCACCGGTTTGTCTTGCAATATCGGCAACTTCATCAGCCAATTCAAGGACAAGCTGGGTGCTTTTCTCCGTCTGTGCAGCTTGTTGGTCAGCCCCCACGGAAATCTCATTTATAGCACGCAAGATGTCATGATTGGATGTAGCGGTCGATCTTGCGAATAATTGAAAGCCCTCGGATTGTGCAGTTAATGAAGTTCCAATCATGCTCATGTGTACTAATAGATTACGGACCTTGTCCATCATCTGATCGAAATGGCGACTGAGCACGCCCAGCTCATCTTGAGCAGTAGATGCGACCCGATTCCTCAAATCTCCCTCTGCAATGAGCGACATGGTTCGATACAAGCTGCGGATCGGTTTCGAGTAAGAACGAATCAGTACAATAGAAATACTAATCGCGAGCAGGATAGCTATGGCCATGGACCAATATGTAAATAGCTCGGACTGATGAAACAGCTCTTGTGAACGAGCAACGGCTGCTTCTGTGGCTTTCGTATAAGTAGTGTTAAATTGGTCTACAAGCTCGAACAAGTACTCTTTGTGGGTTTGCGATAAGGCGAATTGTTGCTCCAATTGCTTAGCTAGCTCTGCGGGGGGAATCGGAGTGTTCATGAGTTCTTCTGCAGCTGCGAATGTAGCAGTGTATTCCTCTGACACGGTTGCAAGCTTGGCTCTCCATTTACGTTCCTCCCCTGTAGAAGCGGTTTCCCCTACTTGCTTGATATAGTCCAGAAACAGCTTTTTTTTCTCCCTATATAACTCAGATGCGTCATCTAATTCCTTAGAAATGACAACTGATGCATGGATCGCCGCCAATTGCTCCGTACTTTGCTTTAGATGCATAGATAACAGATTTCTGCTGACCTCGAGGTTCTGTAAATCAATCTGTGTTCGAATATTTTGCTGCTGGAGCATCTGGAACCATCCTGCAGCAGCAAACAAGCTTACGATCAATGTGAAGCTAATGACCAATTTCATTCTCATCGTCCAATGAGTAGCACGATATAAAATCCTATTCATTTTCCCAGCTCCCCTGTTGCAATTCTTTTTTTCTTTCATCTTAATCAAGAATCATTAACAGACAGCGCGGGTTATGTAAGCGGATTGTAAATCGTTACTAATCCAAACTTGCCATAAGTCCGAGTAAGAAATGCCATTACGAACCTAGAAGATAGTTAAATAATTTATAGATACTCAAAATCACCATAATCGATAATTATAATGGATTTAGATTTCTTGAGGTAACGAATATTGCCCCATCTAGGCTCTTTATTCATTCGACGGATGGTATCTCTGGCGTTTACCCCCATTTTTGAAAACTTTTTATGAATATTTATTAGTTTTCTCCTGTTTACATCGGTTTTACGAACTCTATCTTTGATTTTCTCCATAATAATCCACCCCAATCCATTATCCTCAACTTTTGCAAGGTACGATTTGAGGGAGGAATGTGCTGTTTTGTATAGCTCTGCTTCAACTTTATTACATTGTATTCCTTTTTTCGAAATAGCTACTTTCAATACGAAGCCATTTTCCATGTCATAAACGATCCTATGTGCGCCCCCACTCATTTCTTTGAAGGACAGTTTTAGATTCGACCTAGCAGCTACTCTTTTATTATTCGGGGTATATTCTCTTGTTTCTAATTTTGTAATCCATTTTTTAATTTTCTTCCTATCTTTTGATGTTAATAGGTTTTTCACCATCGTTCCAGTTCCCTCCCTAATCTACTAAACTATACTATGCATGAGAGAAGGAAAGGTTCTACTAGATCCGTGGGGATTCAATTGGCTGCCTATCTAGGAATAAAGTCGCGCAGAGATGTAAATTCTATGAAACAATGCACGAAAAGTTTTACATTGCGTTTACAAATCATGAAATTTGCGATAACAGTAGGACGTTAGTATTACGTTGTAAGCACAAATACGAAGGAGTGGTCGAGAATTATGAATAAGGTATGGAGCAAAGGAACAATCGTACTTTCAACAGCGGTATTAGCATTATCACTAGCAGCTTGCGGGGAGAAAACTTCGGACACTCCAAAAACTAATGCAGGCGGATCCACTCCAGCCAAGACAGCAGAACCAGCAAAGCTTGCAGGAGACATCAGAATCGACGGTTCATCCACTGTGTTCCCGATCTCCCAGGCCGTAGCTGAAGAGTTCATGAAAAAGAACAAAGATGTTAAGATCACTGTCGGTGAATCCGGAAGCTCCAATGGATTGAAAAAACTGATCAGCCAGGAAATCGAAATCGCGGACTCCTCCCGTAAAATAAAAGAGCAAGAAGTTACAGACTTGAAAGCAAAAAATGAAGAAGTAGTTGAAATGCCAATTGCTTATGACGGAATTACCGTTGTTGTTAACAAGAAGAATACTTTTGCAAAAGAAATGACAGTTGCTGAACTGAAGAAGATTTGGGAGAAGGACAGCAAAATCACGAAATGGAACCAAGTTCGCCCTGAATGGCCGGATAAAGAAATCAAGTTATTTGGTCCTGGTACAGCATCTGGAACATTTGAATTCTTCACAGAAGCGATTAATGGTAAAGCCAAGGAATCCCGCACAGATTTCACACCTTCTGAAGACGATAACGTGTTAGTAAAAGGTGTTGCTGGTGACGAGTACGCTATGGCATACTTCGGCTACTCTTACTTCAAAGAAAATGAGTCCAAATTGAATGCCGTTTCCATCAAAGTAGATGCAGCAGCACCAGCAATAGCGCCATCCCATGAAACAATTGAGAAATTGACTTACAAGCCGCTTTCCCGCCCAATCTTCATCTACCCGTTGAAAAGCGCACTTGCTAAACCGCATGTAAAAGAATTCATCAAGTACTACAACAGTGCTGAAGGTCAAAAACTTGTAGAAGCAGCGAAATACATCAAGCTTCCACAAGACATGTACAACAAGAACCTTGAAGCTGTGAAGTAACATTCTCATTCTTTAAAAGCCGTGGTGCATCGAGGGTAAAACCTTTGAAGTGCCACGGTTATCCGCTTGTTTAAACCTTGTAGTCAGGGGGCTCAATATGCCGCATTCAGAGAAAGCATCGTATAAACAGAAAAAGAAATGGCTCTCCACGGATCAATTCATGCCAAGATTGCTCCTGCTATTCGCCATCATTTCTATCTTCACAACAGTAGGTATCGTATTGATCCTGGTAATAGAATCCATTGGATTTTTCCGAGAAGTACCTATATTGGATTTTTTGACGGGAACGAAGTGGACCCCGCTGTTCTCCGAGCCTGAATTCGGTGTGCTGCCGCTTTTAACCGGTACGTTGATGATTACACTAATTGCAAGCATCGTTGCACTTCCTGTTGGCTTGGGAAGCGCCATTTATTTGAGCGAATACGCACCGGACCGCGTACGCACGGTTTTGAAGCCGGTGCTTGAAATATTAGCGGGCATTCCAACCATCGTATATGGATTCTTCGCCCTTACATTCGTCACACCCGTGTTACAGATGATTTTGCCCGCGACAGATGTGTTTAACGCATTAAGCGCAGGGATCGTCGTAGGAATTATGATTATTCCAATGATCTCTTCACTTAGCGAGGATGCCATGATGGCTGTTCCGAAATCGCTGCGCGCCGCTGCTTATGCGCTTGGATCGACCAAGCTGGAAGTAGCGATCAAGATTGTCGTACCAGCAGCATTCTCTGGAATTGTTGCTTCATTTGTTCTCGGTTTATCTCGGGCAGTTGGGGAGACGATGATTGTAACACTCGCGGCAGGTAACCTGTCACAGATGTCCTATAATCCACTAGAAAGTATCCAGACTCTTACAGCGTACATCGTTGCTGTGAGCTCGGGAGATACGCAGCACGGAACTGTTGAATATTTGACGATCTATGCAGTGGGTATTACGTTGTTCGTTATTACACTGCTAATGAATATTGTGGCAGGCTACATTTCCAGAAAGTTTAAGGAGGACTATTGATGCAGCCTTCTAATGAATTGAAGCATATTTTGAAGCGCAAACGGAAGAATCAACTATTTCACGGCTTATTCTTCCTGTCTACGAGCATAGGAGTTTTAGCATTAGTATTGCTTTTAGGACAAGTATTCATTAAAGGAATAGGGTGGATAAACTGGGATTTCATCACTAACTTCTCCTCGCGTATTCCTGAGAATGCAGGGATTAAAGCAGCAATCTTCGGTACGATTTGGCTTATGGCTATAACGACTCCGCTCACTTTTATTATTGGTGTAGCAACTGCAATTTATTTGGAGGAATATTCCAAGGATACTAAGCTAAGTCGAATTATTCAGACGAATATTGCTAACTTAGCGGGGGTTCCGTCTATCGTCTATGGTTTGCTTGGGTTAACGGTATTCGTTCGGGTATTGGGATTTGAGCGAAGTATTCTCTCCGGTGCTCTTACAATGACATTACTCGTGCTTCCGATCATTATTGTGGCTTCCCAAGAAGCGATCCGCGCTATCCCTATGAATCAGCGGCATGCCTCCTTTGCATTAGGAGCGAACAGATGGCAGACGATTGTCCGGGTAGTTCTTCCTTCAGCCATACCAGGTATTCTTACAGGGGCGATCCTTTCCTTGTCGCGAGCCCTTGGAGAAACTGCGCCGCTAGTCGTGATCGGAGCTGTGTCTTACATTGCTTTCCTTCCGCATTCCGTATTTGACGGTTTCACGGCGATGCCGATTCAAATCTATAGTTGGTCAAGCTTACCCCAAGCGGAATTCCAGAATGTTGCGGCAGCGGGTATTATAGTCTTGCTCCTTATGCTGTTAAGTATGAATGCCTTAGCGATCTATCTGCGCAACAAATATCAGAAAAAAGTATAAACGAAACGAAGCATACACTTGCAAATAAACTACTAAACATTCTAAGAGGGGGATCCTTCATGCCTATTATTGATATTGAGGGACTAAATTTACATTACGGAGAATTTCATGCTTTGAAGAACGTCAAGATGGTGATTGAAGAGAAATCCATTACTGCGTTCATTGGTCCGTCAGGTTGCGGGAAATCCACTCTTCTGCGTACTTTGAATCGGATGAACGATATGACCAAGGGTGTAAGAATTACCGGTAAAGTGATGATTAATGGAACGAACATTTATGATGCAGACGTGAATGTAGAGCTGCTTCGTAAAAATATAGGGATGGTTTTTCAACAGCCGAATCCTTTCCCGAAATCCATTTATGATAATGTTGCGTATGGTCCTCGTATTCATGGTGTAACCAAGAAGTCAGAATTGGACGATATCGTGGAAAACAGCCTCCGTTCTGCTGCATTGTGGGAAGAAGTAAAGGACTATATGAAGAAATCCGCTTATGGTCTATCAGGAGGCCAGCAGCAGCGGCTATGTATTGCTCGCGCATTAGCGGTTAATCCACAGATTCTCCTGATGGATGAGCCGACTTCGGCTCTTGATCCGATCTCCACCTTGAAGATTGAAGAATTGGTTCAAGAATTGAAAGATCAATACACGATCGTAATCGTGACGCACAATATGCAGCAGGCTGCACGTGTATCGAATCAAACTGCTTTCTTCCTCAATGGGGAAGTCATTGAATTTGCTGAAACCGTCAAGCTGTTCTCGAATCCGGAAGATCAGCGTACGGAAGATTACATTACAGGCCGATTCGGCTGATTATATCCATTTGGGGGGACTATTGTTATGGTAATGAAACGTCAACAGTTCGATACGGCCTTGAACGGACTTCGCAAACAATTAATCGAAATGGGCGGTAGTGTAGAACAAGCCATCATAGACTCAGTTCGATCATTGAAGGAGGGCGATCTCGAGCTCGCTCAGCAAGTCATTACATCAGATGCAGCCATTAACTCAAGGGAAGAAATGATTGTAGAGATCGGCACGAACTTAATTGCGACTCAGCAACCTGTAGCAAAAGACTTACGCAGAATTATTATTGCTTTCAGGATGGCGAGTGATCTTGAGCGAATGGCTGATCTGGCTGTTGATATCGCCAAAGTCACGCTTCGCATCGGAGATGAGCCGCTGATCAAGCCGCTTCTAGATATCCCAAGGATGGCCGAGATCGTTCAATTGATGACCCATGAGAGCATTGATGCTTATGTGAATGAGAATGTAGAGCTCGCCTACAAAATGGCTAAGATGGATGACGACGTTGACCAGCTTCACAGTCAAATTATGCGTGAATTATTCGTATTTATGGTTGATAAACCGAAGACGGTTAACCAATCCATGCTGTTATGCTTCGTAAGCAGATACTTGGAACGGATGGCAGACCACGCTACCAATATCGGTGAAAGTGTAGTGTATTTAGTGAAAGGGAAACGTCCAGATCTGAATTCTTAGTGATATTCGTTCTCTCCCCATCCGACCATTCACACACTGCGAGGGATCCTCATGTTCCGATTAGACAGCGAAGAGCTGGAGCATATTAAGTATCATTGGAAGAGAAGCCGTATAGGATTAGTTTATTTAGATATTATTCAATTCAATGAATGGGAGCAAGGCAGAGGAAGAGCCTATTGTGAACATGTTCTGTCTTCGATCAAGACATGTACATTGAAGCTCCAGGCGCAGAACCCTTCCATATTAAAAGTGTGCAGCATGAGCGACGATTTCTTGTTCTTCGTTGCCCTGAATCGGAAACAATCCGAGGACCGTCAGTCGAAAGATTTATTGGAAATGGCAATACGCATTAAGCTTGAGATTGAACGGACAATGCTTCCTATTGTTCGACAGAAAGAAACAGATTTATCGCTGGAGCTTCGTATGGGAACGTCTTTATTGTCTGATCAATTGGAGACCGACATGGATACCGTTATCTATAGAGCGGTCAAACAATCAATTGGCATGGCGAGGCAGCAGGAGGATTCGAATGTCTCCAGCAAAGTGAACGAATTTCTGGATATTATGGATAAGCAGCTTATATCATCCGTGTACCAACCGATCGTTTCTTTCGAGGATGCCCGGATTTTCGGATATGAGGCGCTTACCAGAGGACCATCGGATTCGATCTTCCACTCTCCGGTCTCTTTGTTCGAATTCGCTGAACGGGAGAATATGTTGTATACGTTAGACCGACTTGCGAGGGAGAAAGCTATTGCCGGTTGTATCGAGCTTCAGGACTCAGAGAAGGTATTTATTAATATTCCGGCTCATGTGATTCATGATCCGCATTTTACGCCGGGACAGACACTCAAGCTGCTTGAAGCTCGCGGTTTGAAGCCTCAGAATGTTGTGTTCGAAATTACCGAAAGAAGCTCAATCGAGGATTTTTCCACAACCAAGAAGCTTTTGCAGCATTACCGCAGTCAAGGCTACCAAATTGCGATTGATGATGCCGGTGCAGGGTATTCATCCCTCCAGGCCATAGCCGAGTTACAACCGGATTTTATCAAAGTAGACCGTTCCCTCATTCAAGACATCCACAAAGACAAGATCAAAGAAAGCATATTAGAAACGTTCGTCTCTTTCGCTGAGAAAATGAATATTCGAATCATTGCCGAAGGAATTGAGAAGACGGAAGAGCTAATGAAGCTGATGCAGATGGGGATTCATTTTGGACAAGGTTATTTAATCGCCAAGCCCTCCAAACAAATGATTTCTATGGACAAAGGCCTGACAGAACAGATTTTGCGGCAACGCAGATGGAAGAGCTCTAATGGGCGTATGACGATAGGTCAGCTCGCGACTCCTATAACAAGCTTCGAGCCAGAGACTTACATCTCAGAGGTAGCCAATTATTTCAAAGGGAACGAACGGGCCATTGGAGCAGTTATTGTCTCACGAGGAGTTCCCAAGGGGTTAATCATGAGGGACAAGCTATTCCAGCAGTTAGCTGGGCAATATGGAATCTCCTTGTATTGGAGCAGACCGATTAGCCAGCTGATGGATCAATATCCCTTGATCGTCGATGATAAGATATCGTTAGATCAGGTGTCGCAGATGGCTACCTCACGAGACATTAATCAACTGTACGATTACGTTATTATTACAAGTGAAGGCCGATATCTTGGAACGGCTTCCATAAGATCCATTCTGGAGTCTATTACGAAAGCCCGTGTGGAGTATGCTCGGGTTGCAAATCCATTGACGGGTCTCCCGGGGAACGTACAAATTCAACGCGAGCTGAGTAAGCGATTGTTAGAAGGCAGCGCTTTTTCCGTCATTTATGCCGATCTTGATTTCTTCAAATGGTTCAATGATCGCTACGGGTTTCACAAAGGGGATCAAATGATCCAGTTTACGGCAGACGTTCTGCAAGAGGCCTCTCGAACTTGTGGACATTCTTTCGATTTCGTAGGCCATATTGGAGGAGATGATTTCATAGTCTTAACGGACGTGGAATTCCCCAACCGATTATGTGAGGAGATTATCCGCCAGTTCGACCAGGGGGTAATTGCATTTTATGAAGCTGAAAGTCATGAAGTTGTTGATCGGGAAGGACGGATTACCGATGCGGAAGGCGTCAGTATATCGCTCTCACTTGTCGTGTGTACTTGTTATGCAGACCTGAACGCTGAACAAATCTCCCAGGAAGCAGCCAAGCTGAAGAAACAGGCCAAAGCTTATAAAGGCAGCATTTATTTGTATAAACATTTGAATGAGTACGGGGACGAGAGTCTGCCTCTCAAATATCAGGAAGCTTAACCTGCTTATACTCGAGTTTGGCCTTCAAATAAGTCTCCTAGCTGTTGAAATTGCCGTATGACTATAATTTTGTGTTTCCCAACTTTGCGTTGGGTTATTTTTTTGGGATTATGCTTGTTAAGCCAGATTGCTCTCATCCCGCATTTTAGCGCTCCTACAATATCGTTGGTCCATGAATCCCCTACCATAGCAGCCTGAGAGGGTTCCGTTGCTGTTCCTTTCAGCGCTTGCAGGAAAATAGCGGAATCCGGCTTACGATACTCTCCTTTTTTTGAAGTGAAAATACGTTCCCTAGGCAACTCCGCTGACAGTCCAAAACGGTGTATCATCTCTTCCTGAACATCTTTATTGCCATTGCTGATGATGCCTAATTGATGTTGCTTGGCAAGCTCGCGAATGGTATCTGCGGTATGAGGGAATAAGACGGCATGTTGGCGCTGTTGTTTTTTCATTTCACGGAAGAAGGATTGTACGAAGGAATCGTTAATTGCGAAGGGATAATGTTTCAACGCAGCTTTTAAGCATCCTTTGCGAAGCTCCATAACGGCTGCGCCCGAGTCACCGGACTGCGGCTTAATCTTAATCTTTCGCTTGTTCCATTCCGTCAAATACATTTCAACTGCCTTCTTCGGGGTTGCTTCTTGGTCATCCGATTCCCATCTTCCCGTGAAATCAATCAGGATGTTTTTGAAGCATTGTTCGAAGGATCGTTCCGGGTCTATCATAGTGTTATTCATATCCAGAAAAATGGTACGAACTGCTGGCGGCACAACTATTTTTTTCATGATGTCGACACCTCTCGTGATCTTGCTAATCGAGGGATAGCTAACTATCCCTATCCTTGATACATATGAAGCAGGTAAGCCGAATATGAAACTTTCCGATAGGACAACGTTCGAATCAGATAACTCGTTTTCGCGAACAGATAAGCTTTGTGCTATGATGTAACAAGGACTGTATATAATGAGGTGTATCCATGACCAAATTGATTATTATTGACGGCAATAGTGTCGCTTACCGAGCTTTTTTCGCACTGCCTTTACTTAGCAACTCATCTGGATTGCATACGAATGCTGTGTTCGGATTTACTACGATGCTGCTCAAATTAATTGAAGAAGAACAACCCACCCATTTTCTAGTCGCATTTGATGCCGGTAAATTAACGTTCAGACATAAAGGCTACGAGGATTATAAAGGAGGTCGGGCCAAAACACCGCCCGAGCTCTCCGAACAATTCCCTGTTGTTAAGGAATTGCTGCGTTCATTTGGTATTTCTCAATTCGAAATTGAAGGTTATGAAGCGGATGACATTATCGGCACGATGACCCGGCTAGCGGATGCGAATCAGTTCCCGGTTGTCATTGTATCTGGAGATAAAGATATGCTCCAGCTGTCTTCAGAATACGTTACAGTAGCGATTACTCGTAAAGGCGTTAGCGAAGTTGAACGCTTCACTCCAGAGCATATCCAAGAAACATACGGACTGAAGCCGCATCAAATTATCGATCTCAAAGGCTTGATGGGTGACGCATCCGATAATATCCCCGGTATTCCAGGAGTAGGGGAGAAAACAGCCCTCAAGCTCCTTCATCAGTATGGGAGTGTGGAGGGTGTGCTCTCCGCGGTTGAAGAAATATCGGGCAAGATGCAAGAGAAGATTCGTGAGCATGCTGCCAGTGCTACGATGAGCAAAGAGCTAGCCACGATCTATCGCGAGGTCCCATTGGACCTTCCTTGGGATGGGTTGAAATACGATGGTTATGATCCTCAGAGACTTGGCGATATATTCCGCAAGCTAGAGTTCAAATCGTTATTGGACAAGCTGGACCTTCCAACGTCACAACAGTCGGCAGAGCCTCAGGAGGACCTGACAATAGTTGTGCTGGATAGCGCAATTCTGCCCGATTTCGTGAAGCTGCTGCAGGAGGGTAATATCGAGACTCTGCATGTGGAGGCAATCGGGGACAATCCGCATATCTCAACTGTAGTTGGACTATCCTTTTATGCGGAAACCTGCTGTTACTACATGGCATTCCCATTATTGAAAGATGCAGTTGCTGAGCCTGTTCGAGCTTGGCTTGCGGACCGGGATGCCAAGAAGACGGTGTACGACATGCATCGAGCTGAGATTGCATTAAGCAGACACAGCATAGATCTGCAAGGAGTTAACTTCGATATTCTAATCGCGGCTTACTTGTTAGATCCTACTGAATCTAATCATACATTGAACGCTCTAGCACGCCGTTACGACAATCCCAACATTACTGCGGATGAAGATGTATTCGGCAAGGGAGCGAAGTTTAAGCTTCCTGAGGTAGCCGTACTTAGCGAGCACTTGTGCCGCAAAGCGGCTGTTATTCATAGACTTGTCCCTCTCTTGCGCGCTGACCTGGAGAAGAATGAGATGAATCATTTGTATTACGAGCTTGAGAAGCCTCTGGCTTGCGTCCTTGCCACTATGGAGAAAACAGGGATCACTGTTGATGCGGATGGACTCCGCAAGTTTGGCGGTGAGTTGGCCAAATCCGTCGATAAACTCGTGAATACAATCTATGAATTAGCTGGGACTGAATTTAATATCAATTCTCCCAAACAGCTAGGTGATTTATTATTCGATAAGTTGATGCTTCCCGTTATTAAGAAGACGAAGACAGGATATTCTACGGATGCTGAGGTGTTGGAGAAGCTGGCTCCTTACCATGAGATTGTCACAAGCATTCTACATTATCGTCAGCTGGCGAAGCTTCAATCTACTTATGTGGAAGGTTTGCTGAAGGAAATTCGTCCTGAAACAGGAAAAGTGCATACGTACTATCAACAAACCATTGCGGCGACGGGACGTCTCAGCAGTCAGTTTCCTAATCTTCAGAACATCCCGATTCGCTTGGAGGAAGGACGTAAAGTCCGCAAAGTATTCGTACCTTCAGAGCCGTCATGGTACATCCTTGCTGCCGATTATTCGCAGATCGAACTGCGCGTGCTTGCTCATATTTCCAAGGATGAGAAGCTGATAGAGGCATTCCAGAACAATATGGATATTCATACGAAGACGGCTATGGACGTATTCGGCGTACCGGAATCTGCTGTAGATTCCAATATGAGACGCCAGGCAAAGGCTGTTAACTTCGGTATCGTCTATGGAATCAGCGATTACGGATTATCACAGAACTTGAACATTACACGTAAAGACGCCTCCCAATTTATAGAGCAATATTTTGCCGTGTTCCAAGGCGTTCGTAAATATATGGATGATATTATTAAACAAGCTAGAACGAATGGTTATGTTACAACATTGCTGCAAAGACGCAGGTACTTATCTGACATCAATGCATCCAACTTTAACCTTCGTTCATTCGCGGAGCGTACGGCTATGAATACCCCGATCCAAGGGACAGCCGCGGATATTATCAAATTGGCCATGGTCCAGCTATCCGATCGGATGACTTCAGAGAATGTGAAGAGCCGAATGCTGCTCCAGGTTCATGATGAACTTGTATTTGAAGTGCCGAAGGAAGAACTGGAGCTTATGAAAGTACTCGTTCCGGAAGTGATGGAAAGTGCCTTGTCACTGGATGTTCCATTAAAGGTTGATGTCAATTATGGTGTCAATTGGTACGAAGCCAAGTAAGATTATGCTTACGAAGTGTACTTACTTCGACTTCATAATGCTTGAGAGGAGAAACTACACATGCCTGAATTACCAGAGGTAGAAACTGTCCGCAGGACGTTAAATGTGCTGGTAGCCGGCAAACACATCGAGAGAGTTACGGTTCATCTGCCTCGAATTATACAACGGCCTGATGATATTCATCAGTTCAGCCTGATGCTGCAAGGTCAGACGATTAACACTGTTGAGCGAAGGGGCAAGTTTCTCCGTCTTGTAATGGATCAGTTGGTCCTAGTATCCCATCTGCGGATGGAAGGACGATACGGGTTGTACAGTGCTGATGAGCCCTTGGAGAAGCATACACATGTTGTGTTTCACTTCGATGACGGTACCGAGCTTCGCTACAAGGATGTTCGCCAATTCGGTACGATGCATCTGTTCGCCTTGGGTGAGGAGGACACGTTGCCGCCGCTCAACAAGCTGGGACGTGAGCCGCTTGATGCAGCCTTCACGCTTGACGATTTCCGAGTGAGGGTAGCATCGCGCACCACCAAGATTAAGCCGTTGCTTCTCAATCAAGAAATCATAACAGGGATCGGTAATATTTATGTGGATGAATCGCTGCATCGCTCGGGTATACATCCTGAACGGACTGCCAATTCTTTAAGCCGTAAGGAGTTAGCCAGCTTACATGAGGCCATCGTCACTATTCTGCAAGAAGCTGTTGATGCTGGGGGATCTTCCATCAAATCCTACGTGAATGGTCAAGGGGAGATGGGAATGTTCCAACAACAATTATTAGTGTACGGTCGGAATGGCCAACCATGTACACGTTGCGAGCAATTGATCTTAAAGACAGTTGTCGGCGGTAGGGGAACGCATTTTTGTCCGGCCTGTCAGAAGCAGAAACAGAATCGTACGAGAACAGCAACGAATCGATAAGCACTTTTTCGTTCTCTCCGCCATATAGTGGGTAGGAGCCTAGAGCGTGGAGGAATGTGCTTATGCTGTCTATCATTTCGTTGAGCTTCTTAGCATTAGCTGTCAGCTTGGACGGCTTCGGTGTGGGTATGACCTATGGACTGCGAAGAATTCGAATTCCATTTCTATCGATCATGATCATTTCGGGATGTTCTGGACTTATTTTCTGGATGGCCATGCAATTAGGAGGGTTCGCTTCGAAATTCCTTTCCCCTCATGTCGCAACCGTGGCAGGAGCTCTGATCCTAATCGGGGTCGGGATATGGGCACTTACCCAAATATTCAGGAACAAATCGGGCACCGAAAGTCCTGAGGAACATATCGAACGATCGCTCCCAAGTCTGGACGTAACTGGAAAAGTAGATGTTCATCGAGCAACAGTGGCGAATGAATCCAATGGGGAAATACGGACGGTTGTCGTAATTGAATGGAAACGTATTGGTCTGGTCATTCAGATTTTGCGGAAGCCTGCACTAGCCGATATGGATCGTTCTGGAATTATTTCGGCATCAGAGGCTGTGCTGTTAGGGATCGCACTATCATTGGATGCATTCGGAGCAGGAATAGGAGCTGCATTTATAGGCTTCACCTCTTTACTGACTGCTGTATTAATTGCTTGCTCAAGCGGATTTTTTATTGCAACGGGGCTTCGGGTGGGGACCCTATGTGCGGACCGGGCATGGATGAAGAATTTGTCGTTCTTACCTGGAGTTCTCTTGATTATAATGGGACTAATGAAATTGCTGTAGGAATGGGGCGTGAGAAGTTGAATATTGGATTAACCGGAGGAATCGCATGCGGGAAAAGCACAGTAGCTGCGATGCTGGTGCGCCGAGGCGCATATCTTATAGACGCCGATCAAATTGCTCGGGAAGTAGTACTCCCGGGCACCCCTGTTCTTAAGCAAGTAGCTGAGAGATTTGGGGTAGATGTATTATTACCGGATGGAAGCTTGAATCGCAAACGACTAGGTGAGATGATTTTCAATCAGACTTCAGCACGTAAGGATTTAGAGGCCATTCTCCATCCACCCATTCGTGCTTCAATGCGAGAGCAAATGGCGGCTTTGGAGCTTGCTGAACCGGACAAGCTTGTTGTCGTTGATGTTCCTCTTTTGTTTGAATCACAGCTTTCTTATATGTTTTCGGAAGTGCTATTAGTCTATATCCCTGCAGCTTTACAGTTGGAGCGATTAATGAAGCGTGATTCCCTTACTCAAGAGCAAGCGGAACTGCGGTTATGTTCACAAATGCCGATTGAGGACAAGAAGCTGTTGGCTGACATTATTATTGATAATAGCGGAACGTTAGAAGAGACCGAAAAACAGGTTGAAGCATTCTGGTACAGAAAGGGATTGGGATGAAGTTTTTTCGAAAAAAACGTATATTTGCTTTGTTGCTGTTACTTTTTGTTGTGTTTCTGTTCTATAATACGAAGCTTCTGGGAACATGGATGTACCCGATTTATTATAAAGACGATATAAAGATTAGCGCTCAAAATTATAGTGTGGACCCCTTTCTTATTGCAGCGATCATTCGGGTTGAGACGAACTACAATCCAGATAAGACGTCTCGAAAAGGGGCGATTGGACTTATGCAGCTCATGCCGGATACTGCTCAATGGATTGTAGACAAAGCGGATTATTCGGATCGAACGTTGAATGCACTGGAGAGACCGGATGTTAATATAGAGGTCGGGGCTTGGTACTTAAATTCCCTCTCTAATCAGTTCAATGGCAACCGCATTGCTATGTTAGGAGCTTACAACGCTGGCCCAGGCAATGTTCGTAAATGGTTGCAAAATAACACTTGGGACGGTACGCTCAAGAATATCGATCAGATTCCTTTTGGGGAGACTCGTCACTATATCCAACGAGTGATATACTATCACAATAAGTATTCGAATCTTTATCAGGAAGAGTTAGGTCTTGCGCTTTCTTCAGAACGTTAATATAGTGCCGGACAAGCTCCGTATTAGAGCAATCCGACACTTCCATAAATTGTGATTTTTGTGATTAGTAAGAGGAACCTGCTAACGTTTGCTCAGCGATTTGTACCAAACGGCGAGTTATACTTCCACCTATTGAACCTGCGTCACGAGTAGCCATATTTCCATAGTATCCGTCTTGCGGAATGGAGATACCCAGCTCCTGGGCAACCTCGTACTTCAGTTGGTCCAAAGCTTGATTTGCCTGTGGGACTACAAGAGAGTTTCTTGATGCCATTATGTTCACCTCCTTGTCGTTCGTAAATGTATTATGCTCGTGTGAAAATAAATCATTCAGAGAATACTTGGAAAATAATGCGAGCACCAATAGAAGGAGGGAAGACGGATGAAATGCCCATTTTGCGACAATGCAGGCACAAAGGTGCTGGATTCTAGACCTGCCAATGAGAACAAATCCATTCGCAGACGAAGAGAATGTGATCGATGCTTGAGAAGGTTCACTACCTTCGAGATGATTGAGGAAACTCCGCTAATCGTAATCAAAAAAGACGGAAGCAGAGAAGAGTTCAGCCGGGACAAGATGTTGCGAGGGCTCATACGAGCGTGCGAGAAACGTCCTGTTTCTATGGAACAATTAGAGTATATCGTATCAGAGGTAGAGAAAGAATTACGCAGTCAAGCTCATGCAGAAGTAGCAAGCCGCGAGATAGGCGAGCTCGTTATGGAGCAACTGCATCCTGTTGACGAAGTGGCTTTTGTCCGGTTTGCTTCCGTCTATCGTCAATTCAAAGACATCAACATGTTTATGAAGGAGCTAACGCAACTGCTAGGGAAGCATAATTCGGACGGAGTACCCAAACCTTAAAAGAAACAAGGACCCATCCTGACGGATAAGGTTCTTGTTTCCTGTTGTTTACTGCGGGCGATTTGCGCCCATAAGGGCGACTGCTGGTATGTCCTCAAGCAAGCTATCCTCATTATCATCGTATGTGGGATCGTTATTCTTGATGGCAGCAGCTTCGCCTTCTGTCAAATGTCTGGTGTTACCCGTGTATTTCGGTTCCATTGCTTTGATTTCTTCTGGATCCATCTTAGGGTGCCACCTCCTTCGCTGATTAGAATCCCATGATTCAGGAACGACTATACGGATACGTTACGAAAGGTAAGGATGCATATAATGGACAACAAGCACAATAACTTAATTCCGGTCTATATATTGGCAGGTTTTCTAGGAAGCGGGAAAACAACCCTTCTTCTTCATTTGCTTGAGCAAGCCAAGCAGCAAGGGATGAAAGCGGCTGTCCTAATGAACGAGATTGGCGATGTCAATCTGGATGGACTAGAGGTTGAAGCCGATATTCCGATGAAGGAAATGTTAAGCGGCTGCATATGCTGCACGGTCAGCGGAGATTTGAGCATGGAGATTCTTAGACTGGCGGAGGAACACCAACCAGATGTAATATTCGTGGAGTGCTCAGGGGTAGCTAATCCGATGGAGCTTCTCGATGGAGTTACAGAAGCTTCATTGTTAGTAAGAATGGATGTTAAAGGCATCGTAACCGTCATGGATGCTGCCCACCTGCTGGAACAAAATGAGACGGCAAAAGGTCAGACATATCGATTAATGAAGGAACAGCTGCGCGCCGCATCCCTCATTGTATTGAATAAGATGGATCTAGTTTCATCGGAGCAAGCACAATCACTGCTTACTCTTATCCAGGAATGGAACGAACGAGCGCAGATCGTACAGACCGTAAAATGTGAGTTGGAATGGAATCTGGTATGGAGCTTGAGCAGCCGTCCTAGCAGGTCAGAGCAAAAAAACAATGTGCCGGATGTTGAAGGGCCCAAGCCGCTATTTCCTTTTCACCCTTCACATAACCATGTAATGGTATTCACTCACTATATGGATAAGCCAGTAGATAGTGAACGCTTCGAACAATTCATGCAAACGATGCCTGCAGAAGTGTATCGAGCCAAAGGAATACTAACATTTACCGATACCAATTCAAGATTCATGTTCCAATATGCTTACCGTCAACTGGATTTCATGAAGATTATGCCTCAGAAAGAAGTTCCTGATGTGGCAGTGTTTATCGGAGAACATTTTGATGCGGAAGTAGTAAAGCGGAATCTGGAGGAATTGTTGTAAGAGTCTTCAAGAGGATGAACCGAGAGTCAGCTTGCGAAAGACTATCTTCCACTCAGAGTCAACGTCCAGGAGCTCTAGTAATTGATCGGCCCTGTTCTTGAACAGGGTCATAATAATTAAGGCGTACTCTATGCAGCCGCATCGTTCTATATATTCCATGCATGCTTCTTTGTGATTCAGAAACTCAGCTTGACTGATTTTTCCCTCGTAATAATTCTGAAGGGGTGCAAATCCTTCTCCCTCATCGGCTAACATATACAACACCGGTAATGTTTTTTTCTTCTGCAATAAATCACTTTTCGTTTCCCAATTTTTTACATCTTGTATATCATTTCTGATCTGACATATAATTCCAATCGTATCGGCCAACTCGTCCATTACTTCGGATGTTGCCTTGTCTTGAACCCCAGCAGTTGAATAGCCAATAAAACATGAAAGTCTTAGAAGTGAACCTGATTTCTCTCGAATCATAGTCATATAATCTTGCTCGGATTGGATCGAATTGCTTAGATCGAGATGTTGACCAAGAACAGAGGCAGACAACAGATTGCTAATCTTCAGAAGTGCTATTGGCTCGCTTTCGTGTTGTACAAGGGAGCCAAGTTCTCCAAGCGTTGCGAAAATAAGGGACAACACAGCGTTCAGGGCGTAACGAGGATCGCTTTGCATCCAAGGGACATCGGGATTATCTCCGTCCTGCAGATCATCCACAACGTCCAATGCGAGTAATAACATCTCTGTCACGGCAGCAATTCGAGTGATATTCGGGGAAGAACCCATGAACATACGATGCGTTACCGTCGTAAGCTCGGCCCAGATAGATTGCTCTACGATTTTGCGCTGAAAAAAAAGTTTAAGTAGGGCGTTAAGAGTGCTGCCTGATGTATACCGATCGGCTATTCGGTTCAATTCTAGCAAAGTTTCCGCATTCATTATGATTCCCCTTTAATTGAATGTACATAGTAATCACTTTGTATGAACTTCTCAATGGCTTGAATGCGGGATTGGACATTGAGCTTTTGATATATTTTCTTCAAATAATTGTCGACGGACCTTTTGCTAATGCGGATAAACGCGGCGATTTGTTCGTGGGTTTCACCTCTGACAAGCAAAACCATAATTTGTACTTCATCAGGAGTTAGAATGGACTCAACATCCAATCTTCGGGTGACACGTCTAAGCTGGTGAAAGAGAGACAGGGGGATCATCGTATGATTGTTCATGATGCAATGCACTAATTGAATAATCGTGCTTTCACTTGATTCTTTGGACAGAATGCCGCTAACTTGAAGCTCCAGAAAATTATTCATGAGATCACTAATGTCTTTACCAGTAAAAATTACGATGTGGATGTGCGGGAAGTTTTCCTTGATCGTCGCTGCGAGTTCTGTCCCGAATTGATCGGGCAATTGGTAATCAAGGAAGATAATATCAAGATCGTGCGTATGTATGGCATTCATGCATTGGTGGGCATTTCCTACAACTCCAACTACCTCAATTCGTTCAATTTGCTCCAATAATTGTTTCGTGGCTTGGGCAAATAAAGGGTGGTCATCCACTACAAGCACCTTCATTAACTTGCTCACAACAGACATCACCTCTTAGACAGGAATGGGTTAGGGCTCTTAATCTTTCATAATCTTATCAAATGATAGTGAAATTGTATATTGGGGGCAAGCTTCTGCATAAGCTCTCCGTTTTACATCTTAATGCAGGATATAATGCAAATTATTGTAAATAAGAATGCACGGTGTTGCAGTAGGAATGTGCTGAGTTTGATTGCAACTAGTACTATTATAGTAGTAAGAGATGGGAAGCAATTACAGAATTAGAAGGGAAGTAACATGAACAAACTCAGAGACGATCACTTAATTGATGTGTATTTGCAGGCCGTTGAAATGGAGCTTGAAGCTGATTTTATTCACTTGCTATACTCCGAAATAGAGAAGCGCAAACTTAAAGTCAATAACGAGTATAAGAACCTGATGTGGTTATAAACCTTCCACTCTCTTAATTTCATAAATGGACAGTTTACTATACTAGTAACTGTGTCCTTTTTATAGTAACTCTCATACTATGTACTATCTCAAACTAGGAGGTAGTTTCATATGTCTATTCGTAGAGTTGTAAGAACACGTAATCTTGGAGGCCATTTCAGTAGAGGGAATCGCAGTAAAAGTCATCGCAGTCGTGTTAATCGCAGTCGCGGTGATCGCAGTCGTGTTGATCGCAGTCGCGGTGTGCGAGGCATAGGGTCGGTTTGTTTCCCTCCCTTCCCTCCATTCGGCTCGATAATTTGCCGCCGCAGAAGTAATGGCATTAATCCGGATCGCAGTCTTGGAAGACGGCGTGACAAGAGCCGTGGCGATTGCGAATGTGACGGCATAGAGTAAAGCATGTTATTAAGCCTATCTAACCTAGATAGGCTTTTTTGTATCTAACGGAGGAAGGGGGAGGGTCGTAATGGATCTGCCTGTTCGACAAATTGTTATTGAAGAGGATGAACTTAGGCAGTTGGAACACAATGTGTGGAATAATAAATTCGTGGCTGCCTTTATGATCGTCGGCGGTGTCAGGGAACCAATCAAGCTTCGTTATCGTGGCGGACATACACGAGATTATCCTAAGAAATCGTATGATATTATAAGAAAAGGCAAGACGATTCATCTTAATGCTGAATATGATGACCCCTCGATGATCCGCAATGCCTTGTCTTTCCGTTTTTTTGAATGGATTGGTGTACCTAGTCCTAAGACGAATCATTGTTTAGTGAGGCTTAACGGTAGAAACATAGGGGTCTATCTTGAGATTGAAGCGGTTAACTCGCGGTTCTTCCTGCGTAGGCATATTCCAGTACGGGCACTTCTGTATGCAGTGAACGACAAGGCTAATTTCAGTCGAATGGATCCCGATACGCATAGTGTCAAAAAGTCCATGACGGCAGGATATGAGCTTATTATTGGGGGGGACTTGGAGCGAAGAAACTTGCAGACATTTATCTCCAATTTGAATAAGCTGCCCTCCTCCAAGCTGGAGCCATTCCTGTACAGTAAACTAGATGTTAACAATTACTTGCACTGGCTGGCTGGAGCCGTATTTACTGGGAATTATGACGGATTTGATCAGAATTACGCAATCTATAGGCATAAATTGAAAGGCTGTTACCGAATGGTTCCTTGGGACTACGAAGGTACTTGGGGAAGGAACTGTTATGGTAATACTTGTGGAAGCGATTTAGTACGGGTCCGAGGCTATAATCAGTTAACTCGAAAATTGTTAGCCATTCCTAGAGCTCATTCGCGCTATAAGGAAATCCTCAGTACCCACCTAGATTCTACATTCACACTGAGAAAGCTAGACCCAGTAATAGAGGAAATGGTGGAACGTATTGCTCCTTATATTTATAAAGACAAGGAACGCAAATGGTCCTATTCTTTGTTCCGAAATGAACCCAAGTTTATTAGGACGTACATTCAAGAAAGGAGGGAAATCATAAACGACGCAATTGGGATAAAAGTGTAATTTTGGGCCCGAAGTCCTAGATTCCATAAGGTTTCGGGCCTTATTGGCTGTTTTTGTTACATAGGATGTCAAGAACTAGCAATTATCTTGCTAGGCTAGAAGAATTGTATTGTCAATAGTGCTAAAAGTGGTATATTTATAGTAGTAGAATTTTTCCTATTATAAAGGGGTATTGAGTCTAATGGATTTTTTGTTGTTTGTTTTATTCTCTTCTATGGAATACCTGGCTATATTTGCTATAATGTTTGCATTGTTTAGATTTGAATACAAGTTTTACCATAATAGTGTCTTATTTATATGTGGAGTTTTATCATTCGTTTCCTATTCCTTAAGATATGGTTTCGATCAAGATTTTTTAGGCCCAATTGTGCATATAATTCTAATTTTTGCATTCTTGTATTACATCTTTCAGGTACAAGTTTTTTACTCAGGGATCATGTCTGTAACAGGCTTTTTAGCATATGGAATAATTCAAACCATCACTTTAGTTATTCTGAGTTTTTCAGGAGTTGTAACATTTGGTGAAACTCAACCAAACACTTGGGGTGGTTATCTGATCCAAATCATTTCTTGCCTACTAGCTTTCACCATTACATTTCTGATAAAAAAGAAAAATTTTGGATTTGCATACGTCCCTCATGGACAACGTGCATTTGTTGCTTATAAAGGGCTCAATAAAATTTTTCTTTATTTTATTATTCTTGGCACAATAGCTATATCAGTTTTAATTGAACTTGAAAATAAACCCTTATTATTATTAATGACAGGGGTACTAATTGCAATATTTATTGTAATTATCTATCTTTCAATTAGAAAGGAATACAGTAATGATTGATTCAATTGCTGGAAGGATAGCTACAAGCATTAAGAACGCTAATCCAGAAAAGACGGCTAGTATAGATGTAATGCGATATGCACTAATATTGTTAATTAATACATCAATAACAATAATTATTGCCCTATCTGTTGGATTATTTACTGGTAAGTTAATAGAAACCATTTTGTTCTCACTTGCTTTTATTATATTAAGAAGTGCCACTGGTGGATTCCATCTTGATTCTTCAGTTAAATGTACAATTGTATCCACTTGTATGGCAAGTCTATTTCCACAAATACCCATTACATATCAAATGATGTTTATTTTCCAAGTTATTAGCTTAATTCTAATTCTGATTTTTGCACCTGCAAATATTGAGGGACAAACAAGAATTCCGCCAAAATACTACCCTCATTTAAAAGTATTTGGTTTATTGCTAGTATCTAGCAACTTTATTTTCACGATTCCCGTTCTATCATTTGGATTTTTTGTACAATCGCTTACACTAATTAATTTTCAAAAAAGGAGGTGAAAACATTGAAAAAATTAATGGCTAAATACTCGTCCTCAGTTTTGTCTGTAGTCGCTGTAGCATTTGTTAGTGTTGCTTGCCCATTATGGGTACATAACCCAAAAGTACCACAAGAACTTCTTAGAAAATAATATTCATTTAAAAATGAACCAACAAGGATAGAGGCGCTGAGCTTCTACCTTTTTTTCTTTGATCCTAGATTGAATAACGAACACTTAAACTTCCCTTTAGCGAGTCTCACTACGAACGAGTAATAATACCGCCGCACATTTTGGACATATACATACATAAAAGTAGCTCCTTTGTCGCAAATTACTAAAGCGCTTACAACTAAGAAGAATTACAATATCATTTGCTGCAAGGAGCTGGTTGAATCCTTATGACAGTGAGAAGGCGCTTTAGACTCATTGTTTTGTTTAGTATGCTATTTGCAGGAGCAGCAATCATTATTAAGCCTCCGTTCAACGTTCAAGCGAACGATAAATTTCAAGCCCTGTCATCGCCAATGGACATGAGAACAGCGGCTTTAATTGAGAATATAACCCAACAGTCCGTTTTGCTCCCGAGATCACAACCTGTTAGGTATAATACATTCTTCGGAGCAAGCAAGAGGGGCCCAGTCATTCCTGGTCTTGCTCAGGACTTGATTCCACAAGGAATAACCTATGATAGTACTCAGGACTGGTTTCTGATATCTTCTTACCGTAAAAACAAAGCAGCTATGATTACTGTGGTCGATGCTGCAACGGGTACTTTTGTGAAATCGATGTCGATCTATAACTCGGACGGTACTCCATATTTGGGACATGCAGGTGGGATTGCAGTTACTCCAACGGACGTGTGGGTTGTATCAGGTGCTTATGTGAACCGCATCCCTCTGCATAGTATTCAAGAGATGGATTTTAACAATCGGGTCTATATAGAGGATCGATTTCGGACGGGGGTGCGCTCATCTTTTACAACTTATGCGAACGGTATTTTGTGGATCGGGGAGCATCATAATTATTCTCGTTTTGTAACAGACGTATCGCATTATAAAGTGACTCGCGCCGGAACCACCAATCACGCATGGATGGTGGGGTTTGCACTTGATGCAACTGGAAGGTTGCCATCCGGTACAAAAAACGATGATTCTACTGCCGTCACCCCAGACTATATTGTGTCCATACCTGATAAATTGCAAGGAGCGGCAATTCTATATGATAACAGTATCGTCTTGAGCCGCTCGTATGGTCGAACCGTGGACTCCAGATTACTGTTCTTCGAGGATGTATTAAGCCAATCTCCCCACTACTATTCAACAGTGAACGGGATTACCGTGCCGTCATGGTTCTTGGATAGGTTCAGTCTGAAGGCGAATGTGGTCGCTCCGCCGCTGGCAGAAGGGGTGGTCGAGAGACAACATACGCTTACCGTTTTGTTTGAATCCGGAGCAGCAGCCTATCGTTCTACGACAACATATCCGATTGACAGGCTATATCATGTTGATTGGAGTAAGTTTTATTGAGCTTGGATGGAGATCTCCACGGATGATTGGAGATGCTCCACTTTTTTGTGCTTATTTGGAAAGTGTAAGCTTTTGAGAATGTAAAGAAATCTAATAAAAAGGTAAAAATTCAGAATGTTAACCGCTTACAATGTAGTTTACATTAGAAGGGATCTTGGTACTATTCAACCCAGTGAGATGGTCAACACAGGGAGACGTTCTTTAAGGAGGAACAGAAGATGAGTGTACATATCCATCGGTTGCTAACGAACTACATGCACAATCCGACTGGTTTAGTTGGCAAGCAACCTGAATTGAGTTGGGTGCTGAATTCGGACCGGAGAGGAGTCGGGCAGAGTGCTTACCGAGTGCTCGTTGCGACTAGCTTAGAGGGGCTCATTCGCGATATTGGCGACGCTTGGGATTCGGGGAGAGTCGAATCCGTGCAGTCCCAACATATTCGGTATGCTGGCGCAGAGCTTTTATCTGGCCAAACCTATATATGGAAAGTGATGGTCTGGGACGAAAATGGTACCCGATCCGTCTGGAGCGAGCCGGCGAGTTGGTCGATGGGACTACTGTCTCGCAGGGAGTGGGAAGGCAAGTGGATTGGGTTGAAATCGAACCATGCCCCCACACATGCTGAGCCTAAGCCAGCCGTATACTTGCGAAGCACATTCTATACACAACGGCGCATCCTTAGAGCAACACTTCATTGTGCTGCTCTTGGCGCTTATGAGTTGTACATGAATGGTAACCGAATTGGCGGCGACCGGCTGGTGCCGGACTGGACGGAGTACAATATCCGAGTCCCTGCACAGATGTATGATGTGACTGGAGAGCTGAATGGGGGAGATAATGCCATAAGCATCCTGCTCGGTCACGGATGGTATTCGGGCTATATCGGCATGTTCGGCTATCATCGGTATGGCAAGGACCCGCGCATCCTCGTTCAGTTGAACATTGAGTACGAGGATGGGTCGCAGCAATCGATTGTCACTAATCCCTCATGGAAGGTATCATTTGGTCCGCTGCTCGCTACCGATTATCACATGGGCGAAACGTATGATGCCCGGTTGGAAATGCCGGGCTGGAAGACTTCGGGATTCGATGACAGTGGTTGGTCTATGGCGAACGTATTCTATGAGTATAAAGGTTATATCGTATCCGACAGCTGTCCCCCCGTCCAAGCCATGATGGAATTGGCGCCACAATCCATCACGCGTCACCTGAGCGGTGTCTGGCTTGTGGATATGGGGCAGAACATGGTAGGCCGAATTCGCATTCGCCTGCAAGGTGAAGCTGGAACCGTCATAACGCTTCGTCACGGTGAAGCGCTGGATGAGACGAAGGCGTTGTATACGGATAACTTGCGATTGACACGACAGACGGATATCTACACGCTGAACGGCAGCGGTGTAGAGGTATATGAGCCAAGCTTTACTCTGCACGGCTTCCGATATGTGGAGATTTCCGGATATCCCGGTGAGCTGCAAGCGTCAGATCTCACAGGTGTTGTGTACCATTCCGCGTTGGACAAAGCGGGTCAGATGGAAACGTCGAGTCCGCTTCTCAACCGGCTGTTAGACAACATCGAATGGACGCAGCGTGGGAATTTCGTAAGTGTCCCCACCGATTGTCCGCAAAGGGACGAACGTCTTGGATGGAGCGGAGACGCTCAAGTGTTTTTCCGAACATCGAGTTATTTCCAGAATGTCGCCCCGTTCTTTACCAAATGGTTGACTGATCTGTCCGATGCGCAGCGTCCTACGGGAGCCTTTACGGACTTCGCTCCATTCATTCCGGGGGGAAAGACGGAGCATGGTGGGGACATGACTTATGATCATACAGCCTCCGCAGGTTGGGGGGATGCCGGTGTCATTATTCCTTGGATGATGTACCGGGTGTATGGAGATAAGGGAATTATTGAGCGGCACTACGAGGCGATGACCAAGTGGATACGTTTTCTGGGGGACATGCATCCCGGGCATCTACGTGAAGATTTGCCGCAGTTTGGAGATTGGCTCTCCATTTCGGAGTCATCGGGATTAGGCGACTTCACGAACGTGTCGCCATTTTCCACTACGCCGTATGACGTATTCGCCACGGCCTATTATGCGTATTCCACAGGACTATTAGCTCGAATGGCGACGGTAATCGGCAAGAGTGAGGATGCTGCCCGGTATGAGCTGCTGCTAGCCGACATCAAGGCTGCTTTCAACACGGCCTACGTGGATGCAGAAGGAAAGATCAAGGGCGATACCCAGGCGGTCTACACGATGGCGCTAGCCATGGAGCTGCTTCCTGAAGGTAAGCGTTCATTCGCCGTCAGCCGCATCCTGCAATTACTCGAACAACGCGACTGGCACCTCTCCACAGGCATTCACGGAACCCGGTGGCTGCTTACGGTGTTGGTCGAGTCCGGACATGAGGATATCGCTTACCGCCTACTCACACAGACGGGCTATCCCTCCTGGTTCTATTCCGTTCTCCAAGGCGCAACTACTATCTGGGAAAGGTGGGACGGTTGGACGGAGGAGAAAGGCTTTCAGCGGCCGGGAATGAACTCCTTCAATCATTACGCGCTTGGTTCGGTTGGAGAATGGATCTACCGGTTCGTGGGCGGGATCGATCTGGACGACGAAGTGCCAGGCTACAAGCACATCCGCATTCATCCTCGGATCGGCGGCGGACTGGCCTATGTCAACTGCCGCTACGAGTCGATCCAAGGGCCGATCACTTGCAATTGGCGGCTGGAGGATAACCGACTGTTCATTGATGTGGGCATCCCTGCAGGCACGACCGCGACCGTCCGTCTTCCCGCCCGACTCAGTGAGCATGTTGAAGAGAGCGGCAGAGGGATCGAGACAGCGATAGGGGTGACAATCGAGCAACGTACCTCGGATGCTATCTACTTGTATGTAGGCTCTGGCGAGTACCAGTTTATGATCCACAAGAATTGACATATTCTTATCCTAAAAAGCTGTCAAGGATAAGTATCCTTTGACAGCTAATTCCTCAGTATACTCCCATATTCCGAGCTTCCCTTTTGCGGGTATATAGAAAATCAGCATACACATATCCACGACTTCCCGACGTTCACTCATCGAACCTCCACATATATCAGCCAATTTTCCCTCCAACGAATCTGTTTCCACTTAGCTACATTTAGAAAAGCTAACAGAAAACCTCCTAATAATGTGCGCATACCAGCGAACAAAAGAGGAGGTGTGTAGGCTAAAGCAATTTTGTAAATAGGCCAGGAAATCCCCCATACAAAAACTAAAAATGTAATAAGACCAATTGTCTTGGAGCGTGATAATTCTCTTATGATGTCCCTTAGTTCTCCTTTATTAAATATAAAACTCTAAGGTACTATCATACGCCCCTTACTTTAAGTAATCAAATAACTAATCTTTGAAATTATGTTTATCCCAATGATGGAACAGCAGAGAAAATCCTTCTTCATGTACCCATAAATCTTTATCGCGGTTTTGTACAGCCAGCTTAAAATCATCATATTTAAGGAATTTCACTTCCTGCACTTCATCATCCTGAAGTATTAATTCCTCTAAATTCAAATCCATTCTTAGAATATAGACATCATAAAAAGAATGATCAATAAAAGCTCCATCATTTGCTATTATAAGTTCCTTGAAAGTATACAAGTAACTGACATCATTAATCTGTAAAGATACATCTAATCCAAGTTCTTCGCTAAATTCTCTTATTATTGTTTGCTTATTATCCTCACCGCTCTGTATATGACCACCAAGAGATACATACCACATATCAGGATTCAAGTCCTTGTTCTTACTTCTTTTTTGTAGAAGCAGTTCATCCTTAGAATTGATTACCCATACATGAATCACTTTGTGGCAAATTCCATTTGTATGTGCTTCCTTTCTCTCAACAACATCTCCTGTTTGATTGCCATTTCTATCATATACATCAAAATACTCCATCCCAATTACCTCCGAGTGCCATAGTAGTGCATAGTAGTATCTCATCCTACATGTTAATGAGCTGTACAATTCGACATTTTCCGGAATTTCCCTTTATTCGTAAAATACATAAATCAAAATGGAGCTATTATACATACTGGGTTGCTGCGGGCTCAGGAAATATTTGAATATGAACCACTGTTGATTATGCTTCATCTGATATGTTACTATTAGGTCACAAATTAAATGTGACTATTTAGTAACATAATGAGGTGATAGGAGACAGAATAGAAAGGAGACGTGATTCACGCGCTATGAGCGATGCAGATGAACTTACCGATGTATTTAAAGCGTTGGGTCATCCGATCCGCAGAAATATGTTAGACATCTTGAAGAACGGTCCACAAACAACAGGACAATTGGTTGAACAATTCCAAACTGTGACACGTTTTGCGATTATGAAACATTTGGAAATTCTAGTGCAATCCAACTTGATACTGGTTCGGCGGCAAGGACGTTCCAGATTAAACTTCTTAAACCCGGTTCCTTTGCAACAATTGATGAATAGATGGGTCAGCCGATACGAAGCGACATTCGCTGAATCATTAATGGATTTGAAGAACTTCATCGAGAATGAGAGGGAGGAACATAACAATATGAAAGATACGCAACTTGAGCATAGTTTTTTTCAAATTGAACAGGAAGTGACGATAAAAGCTTCACGAGAGAAGGTATTCCAAGCATTAACTCAGGATATCGGCAAGTGGTGGGCGTTCCGTCTGGGTGGAGAGAGCTCGCAATTTTCTTTCGAGCCCAAAGTCAACGGACAATTTCTCGAAACATGGGGAGACCATGAAGGCGCCGTGTGGGGGACCATCTATTATATCAAGTTCCCGGAAGAGATTCGTCTACACGGTCACCTTGGTATGAGGGGCGCGGTAAACAGCTGTTACACTTACTTTTTGGAAGAACGGGAAGGTACGACGATTTTGAAACTATCGCATACGGCATCCGGTTTGATCGATCCCGATTGGAAAGAAAATCATGCACAAGGCTGGAAGCAACTGCTCGGTAATCTTTTGAAACAATATGTAGAAGGTCAAAATTAATAAGTATATTAAAGAAGGTAAGGGGATTAATAATGACCGAAGCTTTGGATAAATTTACTGAAATAGCGGATCATATGAAACACACGGATAATGTCGCCAAAGGATCTATGTTCGGCGCGAAATGCCTAAAGACTAACGGAAAAGCTTTTGCCATGCTTCATAATGAGAAGATGGTCTTCAAGATCTCTCCTTCGCTCTATGAAAGCATGTTCGTGTTGGAGGGAGTCCGTAACTTCGAACCCATGCCTGGACGTAAAATGAATGGTTGGGTTGAAGTGCCAGCGAGTCATTCGGAGAGTTGGGAAGATCTATCCTTTAAAGCGATGAATTATGTCAAAAGCCTTAACGAGCAATGATTGCAAACGTATGTTCTATAACTTATAATCGGAGTATGGGTATTATAAAAGTCAGGATTGATTTCAGTAACAAGTACGCATCGAAGCACGACACAAGCGATTTATTAACAATAATTTAGAAACAAGGGAGCTGTTAATTATGACATTACGCTTATCCCCCTATTTAATGATGGACGGAAATGCTAAGGAAGCTATTGATTTTTACGTAAAAACATTGGATGCCCAAGTTCTTTTTAGCCAAACTTTCGGAGAGATGCCGGAAAACCCTGAATTTCCTTTACCGGAAGAAGCTAAGAACCGAATTGGACATGCAATGCTTAAAGTTGGGGAAACGGATCTTATGTTTTCGGATAATTTTCCAGGCACACCATTTCAAAGTGGCAATCAAGTGACCATTTGCATTTCAACGAAAGACAAGGAAAGGTCTCAACAAATTTATGATGGCTTGCAGCAAGGCGGTATTGTTAACATGCCGATGCAAGAAACTTTTTTTAGCCCAGCGTACGCTATTGTAGTTGACAAGTTCGGTGTAACCTTCCAAATATACACAGAAGGCCAACAGCAATAAATGATCGTTACCATGCTGCTCCGTTTGGTGCTTGGCACGACGATTCAATCCCGAAATTTGCCCATACTGTGTTGCGACACCTAGTTTTAGAATAATACAAGTACAACAGTAAAGCTCTGTCGCTTAGTTATCGACAGAGCTTTTTTCTGTATGTTTACCGTTTTAGATGCCGTGCTTCTTGCTCAGCTTCACATTGTGAAGAGTAACTCAAGCGGGATTCTAATATGAGTTTCTAATTTATATCCGTCCATCCAAGCGCTTGTAGTGTCCTAATGAACACGACTGCCGCCTGTGCGCGTGTCGCTTCCCCCTTCGGACTGAATGCATCTGTACGGTTGCCAGTCATGATTTTAAGCTTGACCATCAGGCGAACGTCCTCCAAATAGGCCGCGTCCACGCTTCCAATATCCTTGTAACTGTCCAAGCTGACAAGCTCCTTTGTTATCGGCAGTTTCTCTAGAGCAAAAACTGCCGCGAGCATGCTCGCCATTTCCTCGCGGGTCAGCGGCTGATCAGGCTTGAAGCTATCGCCACTTACAAAGTTCAAGAGTCCAAGCTCCTTCGCTTTGGCTACCTCGTCGATATACCACGCGCCGGACTTTACATCGACATAGGGTGCTGAACTGACGGTTGATGTACCGCGTCCTAGCGCCCGAACTAACATGGCGGTGAATTCAGCTCTTGTTACGGCTTTGTCAGGGGCGTACTGACCGTCACCAACACCGTCAACAAGCCCTTTCGCTGAGGCAAGCTCTACAAACGATTGGCCCCAATGCATCTGTATATCGGTGAAGCTCGCCGTATTTTGCGCCACGACGTACACGCTGTTGGAATATGAACTAATCATTACAACCCACACGCCGCCGATCTGTTCCTTTGTCGCAGCGACAAATTCAAACTTTTTTGTTGTTTCGTTATACCGGAATGCTCCCCATTGCTCCGGCATGCCCGTCATGTTCTTCTGCACTGGAATCACTCTTATAAGCGGCTTGCTGAACTTGTCAGCTTTTCCGATGTTTTGTCCTGTCTTGGTGACCACGATATCCATTTGAAAGTCCACAATCGCACCCAAGCTTTTGCCATTCGGCAAGCCGCTCGCAAACGCAGCTTGAATATCCTTGTTTTTCGACTTGTCGGACAGCATGATCTTGAAGCTGATATCCTCGGCCTTGAGGTTTTTTGCAGCTAGAACGTCCACTAGTCCCGGGATGAGCGACGCTAAATTGACTGGCACCTGGTAGCTGCCGTAAGGTGCTTTAATCTCAATGATAAAGTTGACGTTCTTGTCTTCTAATCTAGTTAAACTACTTGCCGGAATGCTGACGTAGAACACGCCGTCCTTTGGTGTAGATTCAAGCGTGACGGTGGGCCTTGTGGTGTCAATCTTATCCGGGTCAAGCATTATGCCATTTTGGTCGATGACCGAATTGGTTATGATAGGCGCAACCGGAGAAGTTGAACTGTCGCCACTGTCGCCACTTATTCGGCTACTAACAAGCTGCGTCACTACAAATGTTACCGGTATCATGTTCGTGGCCGACACCGTAACCGTTACCGTATAAGTTCCGGCAGGGAGACCGTCGTTCGCTTTCACCGTAAAGGTCGTGGACGAAGTCCCGCTGTTGAGCGTTGTGGCTGCCGGCGGCGTGATCGTAAAGCTGCTCGCGTTCGTCCCGCTGAGCGCGGTCGCTAAGCTCGCCAACTCGCCTGTTCCCGTGCGCGTCACGGTAACCGTTCGAGTCTCCTGCGCAGCCGCTGCGTAGCCTTCCGTCAGCGTGTTCAGGGTCAAGTTCGGTAACGTAGCAATGGTGTACGTCGGCGGGGTATAAATAACCTGCGTCACCGTAAAGGTAACCGGCGTCATACTGGTGGCCGACACCGTTACCGTTGCTGTATACGTCCCGACGGGGAGCCCGTCATTCGCTTTCACCGTGATGACCGTGGACGGCGTCCCGCTGTTAAGTGTTGTCGCCGCTGGCTGCGTAATCGTAAAGCTGCTCGCGTTCGTCCCGCTGAGCGCGGTCGCTAAGCTCACTAAGTCGCCTGTTCCCGTGCGCGTCACGGTCACCGTTCGAGTCTCCTGCGCAGCCGCTGCGTAGCCTTCCGTCAGCGCGTTCAGCGTCAAGTTCGGTAACGTAGCAATGGTGTACGTCGGCGGGGTATAAATAACCTGCGTCACCGTAAAGGTCACCGTCGTCATGCTGGTGGCCGACACCGTCACGGTTGCCGTATATGTTCCTGCGGCGAGCCCGTCGTTCGCTCTCACCGTGAAGATCGTGGACGGCGTCCCGCTGTTAAGCGTTGTCGCGGCTGGCTGCGTGATCGTAAAGCTGCCCGCGTCCGTCCCGCTGAGCGCGGTCGCCAAGCTTGCTAAGTCGTCAGTTCCCGTGCGCGTCACGGTCATCGTTCGAGTCTCCTGCGCAGCCGCTGCGTAGCCTTCCGTCAGCGCGTTCAGCGTCAAGTTCGGTAACGTAGCAATGGTGTACGTCGGCGGTGTATAAACAACCTGCGTCACCGTAAAGGTCGCCGTCGTCATGCTGGTGGCCGACACCGTAACCGTTGCTGTATATGTCCCTGCAGGGAGCCCGACGTTCGCTATCACCGTAAAGGTCGTGGACGGTGTCCCGCTATTGAGCGTTGTCGCGGCTGGCTGCGTGATCGTAAAGCTGCCCGCGTCCGTCCCGCTGAGCGCGGTCGCCAAGCTCGCTAAGTCGCCAGTTCCCGTGCGCGTCACGGTCATCGTGCCAGTCTCCTGCGTCCCCGATGCGTAACCTTCGGTCAGCGCGTTCAGTGACAGATTCGACAACGCATTGATGGTGTACGTCGGCGGGGTATTAACAACCTGCGTCACCGTAAAGGTCACCGTCGTCATGCTGGTGGCCGACACCGTCACGGTTGCCGTATATGTTCCGGCAGGGAGACCGTCATTCGCTTTCACACTAAAGGTCGTGGACGGCGTCCCGCTGTTGAGCGTTGTCGCGGCTGGCTGCGTGATCGTAAAGCTGCCCGCGTCCGTCCCGCTGAGCGCGGTCGCCAAGCTCGCTAAGTCGCCAGTTCCTGTGCGCGTCACGGTCATCGTGCCAGTCTCCTGCATCCCCGATGCGTAACCTTCGGTCAGCGTGTTCAGTGTCTGGTTCGAAAGCGCACCAATAGTGTACGTCGGCGGGGTATAAACAACCTGCGTCACCACAAAGGTCACCGGCGTCATACTGGAGGCCGATACCGTTACGGTTGCCGTATACGTTCCGGCAGGGAGACCATCCTTCGCTTTCACCGTGAAGGTCGTGGACGGCGTCCCGCTGTTGAGCGTTGTCGCTGCTGGCTGCGTGATCGTAAAGCTGCTCGCGTTCGTCCCGCTGAGCGCGGTCGCCAAGCTCGCCAAGTTGCCTGTTCCCGTTCGCGTCACGGTCACAGTTTTCGTATCCTGCATCCCCGATGCGTAGCCTTCGGTCAGCGCGTTCAGTGTCTGGTTCGACAGCGCACTGATGGTGTATGTCGGCGTATTGACTACCTGCGTCACCATAAAGGTCACCGGCGTCATATTGGTGGCCGATACCGTTACGGTTGCCGTATACGTTCCGGCAGGGAGACCATCCTTCGCTTTCACCGTGAAGGTCGTGGACGGCGTCCCGCTGTTGAGTGTCGTAGCCGCTGGCTGCGTGATCGTAAAGCTGCTCGCGTTCGTCCCGCTGAGCGCGGTCGCCAAGCTCGCCAAGTTGCCTGTTCCCGTGCGCGTCACCGTCACCGTTTTCGTTTCTTGCGTCCCCGATGCATAACCCGCCGTCAGCGCGTTCAGCGTCTGATTGGACAATGAGCCAATGGTGTACGTCGGCGGGGGATTCACAACCTGTGTCACCGTAAAGGTCGCCGGTGTCATGCTGGCGGCCGATACCGATACGGTAGCCGTATACGTTCCGGCAGGGAGGCCGTCCTTCGCTTTCACGGTGAAGGTCGTGGACGGCGTCCCGCTGTTGAGCGTTGTCGCTGCTGGCTGCGTGATCGTAAAGCTGCTCGCGTTCGTCCCGCTGAGCGCGGTCGTCAAGCTCGCCAAGTTGCCTGTTCCCGTGCGCGTTACCGTCACCGTTTTCGTTTGCTGCGTCCCCGATGTGTAACCCGCTGGCAAGACGGTCAGTGTCTGATTCGACAACGAGCCAATGGTGTACGTCGGAGCACTGACATTCGAAATCGTGATATTGTCCAAATTCAAGTTAGATGGCGCAGGATTGCTTACGAAATCCCATGAAATCGTAATCTTAGCTACATTGTTATACGTATACGGAGCACCGCCATTTAATAAATGGCTTAGTTGGGAAGTGGTTTGATTAAGGTCCACGGTCCCCGAATTTGTCAGAGTTGCAATATCGTTGTCGTTCGAATCTTTGAAATTTACGGATAGCAAACTAAGATCGGAGGCATCACCAACGGGATCATAAGAGCTTATTCCTAGATCCTTGAATGTAAAAGATCCGGTCGTCGTTCCCTCGACTTTGATCACAAGAGTGCCGGTTGTGTTTTCAGCATTCTGCTTTTCGGACCAGAGCTGAGTTCCATCCACCCTAAACCCATTGCTAACAACGAATTTGTCGGAAAAGGTTGCAAATCCTGGGCCTCCGCTATTATCGGCCCCTACCGTACCGCCAAAGTCATAGGTTCCGTTAGTTAGACCGATAGCAGTTGCATGTACCTTGTTTGCGTGCATAAAAATAACCGCAACAAATAGAACCACAATAAAAATCAAGGGCAGTCGCTGGAATGTTTGTATTTCTTTTTGCACAAAATTTTCCTCCTTTAAACCATCCGAATTCTAGCAAAATAACAAAAAATGCGTCCTCTATCTCTGATAGTCTATACTAATATTTTACATTTGAAAAGTATTTACATTCCGGACAGTATTTAATTGTTGACGGATTCCCAATATTACACATATATTTTTAATAAGACTTATTTATCCCATGTGAGGAGGAAATTTATGGTTGAGAGTTATTTAGGCGAGATTCGAATGTTCGCAGGCAGTCGCGCTCCCCGAGGCTGGGCATTATGCGACGGTCAATTGCTGCAGATTTCAGGGAACGAGGCGCTGTATACCTTGCTCGGAACAACCTATGGCGGGGACGGGATCAGCACTTTTGGCCTGCCTGATCTTCGGGGAAGAGCGCCTGTCCATCAAAGCAGCAGCTTTGCACTGGGCCAATCGGCAGGACTTGAGGAGGTAACCTTAAAGACAAATGAATTGCCCGCTCATACCCATTACGCTCAAGTTCAAACGGCCAAGGGAGAAACGGGGAACCCGGAAAATCAATTTTGGGCTCAGTCGACAACAACTACATATACCTCTATTACAACACCGCTCTCAGCGATGAATGAGTCAGCCGTAGCAGGTAGCGGAGGCAACCTGCCCCACAATAACATGATGCCTTTCACCACGATCTCTTTTATGATCTCGACATGGGGGATTTTCCCCGTAGAATCATAGTCTGTGTAAATAAAAATCCCATTCGACATTGAGGAGGAATCAGAATGTCAGAACCCATGTTAGGAGAAATCCGGTTATTTCCGATGAAATTCGCTCCCAAAGGCTGGGCTTTATGCAACGGGCAGCACCTGGCTAGAAATCAGAATCAAGCTCTTTTTTCCTTATTAGGTACAACTTACGGTGGGGAGGGCACCACGACTTTTGCTTTGCCCGATTTGCGTGAAAGAGTACCCGTCCACCCTAACGATGCCATTCCTCTAGGGAGAGCAGGCGGTGAAAACGCTCATGCCCTGACGATTCCCGAAATGCCCAGTCATACGCATGTTGTTAGGGGGTCTTCGTCAACTGCCTTCACAGGCACGATTACTAACAACTTCTGGGCGAACGCACCCTCTATGTTCAGCAAGACAGCCGATCTGCGTATGAACCCCACTGCTATAGCCCATAGCGGAGATAGTCAACCTCACAACAATATGCAGCCCTATTTAGTCCTTAACTACTGTATTGCTTTAGTAGGGATCTACCCAGATCGACCTTAGAAGGAGGAATTTTGTTATGATCGACACATATGACGCTTACATAGGAGAAATTCGAATCTTCGCAGGAAATTACGCTCCGGACGGATGGTTGTTCTGCAACGGTCAGGAGGTGCCGATCTCCAAGTACAATAAGTTATACACTGTCATAGGGAATCAGTACGGAGGCTCGTCTCCCCAAACATTCGCTCTTCCTAATCTTAGCGGCCGAGTGCCCATCCACCAAGGGCATGGGCCTGGGTTAACTCCGCGCAGCATCAATGATAAGGGCGGGGAACCTGCGGTGGGATTGTCGGTAGAGCAGCTACCCAACCATACTCATCAGGCTAATGGTTTTGCTAAACCAGGTTCGACTACGGCTGGTTCTGGAAACATATGGGCACAGGGTCCGGAAGCGGGTCGTCCTCCTATATCGGCCCCCTTTTATTCCCAAACTTCCAATGTATCAATGAACCCGAAGGCACTCCAGCCTACAGGCGACAACCAGCCTCACAATAATATGCAGGCGTTTCTTGCTTTAAATTTCATCATTTCGGTGGAAGGCGAGTTTCCAAACGCAGACTAAACATATGAACTGGGTTTGAACACAAAAAGAGAGCTGTCCCTTAGTCGCATGCGATGACTTGGGATAGCTCTGTGTTGCTTCTAGGAGACGGTATTGTTGAAAGCTCGGGACACTATGACATCAGCTTGGACAGTCCTTTAATAAGTGCATCCGTATTCGTACCTTCAAACAGAACCGAAAAAATGGTATACCCTTCGTTGAAGGCAATCACTTGCATGGCGATCAGACGAGTATCTTTCTCTCTTGAGACCCATCCTTGCTCCTGCAACACCGTGATTAAAACCTCAATCCCGGCCACCCATTCCCGGTACTTCTCCTTAAGCTTGGCCTGAATTTCCGGTAGATGTTTCGTTTGTTGGTAGAAGTCGACCAGCACCAAGATCCAGTTATGAATCCCTTTCAACATCTGTCCAAGCCGTGTTAGCGTGATCACTAGCACTTCTTCCAGCGTCGTGTCGGCCGGGCTAAAATCTTTGGGAACGTTCGTCCAGCCGTTCGTGATTTGCAACTGGTAATCCAGGATATGCAGAAACAGTTGCTCCTTGCTCTCGAAATGACCGTAAAACGCGCCCTTCGTATGCCCGGTACGCGCCACGATATCCCCGAGCGTCGTAGCGGCGTATCCTTTTTCCGAAAAACAAGTCATGCCTGCTTCGATCAGGAGTTGATAGGTTGCTTCTCGTTTTAGTTGAAATTTATTTTTCTTCAAATTTACCGCTCCTTGCCATGAATCCGTAGGTAGTATTCGTATGCTAGAAGAAATAGCCTCTTCGATGAGAGGCTTGGCTCTATTATAGCAATAATCGTTAAATCTTACGATGTTGATTTGACAAACAAAATACACTCCAAAGGTGGCATTTCTTTTTATGGAGCCTAGGGGGATGTATGAATCTTGATTATAGGCTGACGAAGGGACTCGACGAGGACTTTTAGCGGTAGATTCAGACGCCGTGCTCGTCCACCTTCGGCTCCCTGCGCGCGGGACGCCCCCCTTTCAGGGGTTCGCTCCCCAAGTGCACATAAAGAAAAAAGCCACCCGTAGGTGGCTTTTTCTTTATGGAGCCTAGGGGGATCGAACCCCTGACCTCATCGCTGCCAGCGATGCGCTCTCCCAGCTGAGCTAAGGCCCCGCGAAGTGACTTTTTACATTATACAATGGAGGTATCGCGTTTTGCAAGAAGCTTGTTTAAAGTCAGACGATTTAGAATAATCGGATTAATATTGAGCTAACCTAATGAGCTATTGATAGTGAAATAATAAAAAGGAGCCCCCAACTTAAGGAGCTCCCAAATAATCAATTAGATCTTCATAACTCCGCCTGTGCTTGCGGAAGTAACGAGCTTGGAGTAACGGGCCAGGTAGCCAGTCTTCACCTTCGGCTCGAACGGCTTCCAGTTCGCGCGGCGACGTTCCATCTCTTCGTCGCTGATCTGCAGATCAATCTTGCGATTGACCAAGTCGAGGTCGATGATGTCGCCATCTTCGACGAATGCGATCGGGCCGCCTTCAGCGGCTTCAGGAGAGATGTGGCCGATGCTGATCCCGCGGGATGCGCCGGAGAAGCGTCCGTCAGTGATCAAGCCGACTTTGGCGCCGAGGCCCATACCGACGATCTGTGAGGTCGGAGCAAGCATCTCTGGCATTCCAGGACCGCCCTTAGGACCTTCGTAACGGATAACGACAACGTGGCCTTCCTTGACTTTGCCGTTCGCGATCCCAGACAATGCCTCTTCTTGGGATTCGAACACGATCGCAGGACCAACGTGACGACCGCCTACGGACTTGTCTACAGCACCCACTTTAATGATGGAGCCTTGAGGAGCAAGATTACCGAACAATACGGCCAATCCGCCTTGCTCGCTATGCGGGTTATCGATTGGACGAATTACATCATGGTTCAGGATATCACAGCCCGCCACATTCTCGCGAAGCGTCTTACCAGTAGCTGTGATGCAATCCCCGTTCAAGGCGCCTGGCTTCTTGAATAATTCATTAATAATAGCGGATACGCCGCCAGCATTATGCACGTCTTCGATGTGGTAATCGGAAGCCGGTGCAATCTTGGCTAAGTGAGGAACACGCGCAGCCACTTCATTGATCCGTGCAACTGGATATTCGAAGCCTGCTTCATGAGCCAAAGCCAATGTGTGAAGCACGGTGTTAGTCGATCCGCCCATTGCCATGTCGAGTGCGAATGCATTGTCGATCGCTTCAATGGTTACGATGTCGCGAGGTTTGATATCTTGTTTGATCAATTCCATCAGCTGTTTAGCAGACTTCTTCACGAAATCGCGGCGTTCTGGCGCAACTGCAAGAATTGTACCGTTCCCAGGAAGGGCAAGGCCAAGACCTTCAGCCAGACAGTTCATGGAGTTGGCGGTAAACATACCGGAACAGGAGCCGCAAGTCGGACAGCCATACTGCTCTAGCTCAAGAAGACCTTTATCATCGATTTTACCCGCTTGATAAGCGCCTACACCTTCGAATACCGAAGACAAAGAAATCGACTTGCCATTGCTATCTTTACCGGCTTTCATTGGGCCGCCGCTGACAAACACAGTTGGGATGTTCACGCGTAATGCGCCCATCATCATGCCGGGTGTAATCTTGTCACAGTTCGGGATACAGACCATGCCGTCGAACCAGTGAGCAGCAACCATTGTTTCTACGGAATCTGCAATAATCTCACGGCTTGGCAAGGAATAGCGCATTCCAATATGACCCATCGCAATACCATCATCAACACCGATCGTATTGAATTCGAATGGAACACCACCCGCTTCGCGAATCGCTTCTTTTACCAGTTTACCGAACTCTTGTAAATGAACGTGGCCCGGTACAATATCAATATAAGAATTACATACTGCGATGAATGGTTTACCGAAATCTTCTTCCTGAACACCAGCGGCACGCAGTAAGCTGCGGTGCGGTGCGCGGTCGAAGCCTTTTTTAATCATATCGGATCTCATTTTGGCCTTAGACATTTATTTTTCCTCCCTTAGATGAAAGCAACCCCATACATATACCTTTTATAGTATCGAAAATCCACCTATCTGACAAGTGAACATCTCATCCAATCTAGTAATCTTGAGGTGGTCGTTTCAAAGTTTGTATAATAGGGTAATAAGCAAAATACAGATTGGAGCATAACTTTCTTATGATAACTGGAGTTGTTTTAGCTGGAGGATTGAGCCGGAGAATGGGCGGTCAGCCCAAGGGGCTGTTAACTTTATCTGGTGAAGTGATGGTGACCAGAATCATACGCCGCATGCATCCAATTTGTAACGAACTCCTGGTAGTAGCGAACGAGCCTGGACTATATAGGGAGCATTTACCGGAAAACGTGGACATCATATCCGACCTATCCAAGGACGCAGGACCACTCGGAGGAATGGATGCCGCATTCAAGCATGCAAGTCATTCCGTGCTATGGATTACGGGCTGTGACATGCCGTTTGTATCGCACCTTGCTGCCGGATTCATGTATGACCAACTAATACAAAATAAAGAGCTTGCAGCGGCTATCCCTGAAATTGGGGGTAAGCTGCATCCCTTACATGGCATTTATAGGAAAAGCGCCGCGCTGCAGGTTGAACAGTTGTTACTCCAACAGCGTTATCGTGTAATGGGATTATTGGATCATATTCGCTGGGTGAAGGTTGAGGAACAATCATTCCTTGAAGCTAGTATTCCAACGAACTTCACTATTAATGCGAACACGCCAGCAGAATGGCAGCAAGTACAGGCCGATGAGCTCCGAATTACCTCAGAAAGCAAACGTAAGGAATAAAATGGATATTAAATCTCAGACGCAAATCTGGAAAGAGATACGAATCCTTTTGTAACATTTGATGTTGACATCTCGTCTAGCACAATAAGAATGAATCCATATCCGTTCTCTAAACCGGGAGGTATGAACAAAGATGCCGTATTACATTGGGTACAAAGGTAAAAAGCTAGGTTCCGCCTTAACCAGAGCAGAAGCTGAAGAAAAGGTGAGTGCTCTAAGCCGTTGCTTCAATCAATTGGAGATTATTAAGGAGCAGAAGGCATCAGTTTCCATTCAGATGCTCGAATTGAAGCCTAAGGACAACACGGTTGTCGCTATGCCATTTATTCATCCCACTTACGAGAATACCCTTTACTCAGAGCGAACATAAAGATTGCTACAATCACTATAGTCATAATACCAACTAGAATCCAGATGCCTACCATATGAAAATCCCTGCCTTTTCTATAACGATGTTCTTTCACTATACACGAAATCCATAATGATTAACACATGCGTAACATCATCATCGGATTAGGGGAAGAGTTGAAGAGCCAACAATTGTGGAGCTTTTGTGTTTGCATTTCATTTGTTTCACGAATGGTAAAGGAGGAGGATTCCCATGAACAAAAAAACATACTATGTATCGGTACAAGCAGGGGATATTCTGGATGACCCGCATGCGGCTGCTTTTGAATTCGAGATAGAAGCGACTGACATACAAGTGGCTCTGCTTCAAGATATGATGGATGTATGGTCCCAAGCGGATTCGCATTCAGTGAGCAGTATGTTCGGCTATATGTCCGACAAAAAGCCAGCGGAAGCGCGTGTTGAGGAGTATGATGAGGGCTTGCTCAGAATCTATCAGTTCATACATGAAGTGGGGACACCCGAGACGAAGAAGCATATTGAAAGTATGAATGTTCTGCAAGCTTGATACACTTGTGATATACGTGTGGGTAGGAAAGTAACTCGTTTACACTGTGGAGATGGGCAAAAAACCGCTTTTGCTGTTAGCAAATGCGGTTTTTTGGTTATATTAGAAAGCAAACCTTGGAGTGACAAGTTTCATATTACTACTTAGGTTCTTTGGAGATCAGTTAGCCATGATAGTATAGGTTATTTGGGCGGAAGTGAGCGCTTTTTCTGGAATAGCAAGTTTTACTTCTTGTTATTGGCTTGGTTTTGAGGAAAATCGGTCCAGAATGTGAAATTAGAGGATACTGAGATTGGCTAATTAGTGCTGGAATGATGAAAAGGCGCAAATAAACAGTAGTAAAATGGCTTATTTGTAAGCAGCATGCCACTATAATCCAACTGGCCACGATATTCAGCGGTCTCAACCGCCTAGAACCGCAAGAGTGATCTTCTCAAGCGGTTTTTTGGCTATCCCCGGGTCGTTTCTTGACGATGGGCTCAGCGGGGGCTAAACTAAACATAGGTGATAGCAAAGATCGACGATAGAAGGTGAAACAAATGGTTGGCTTACCGCTAGCAGTCAAGGTTGACATGAAAGACATGGGCGAAGCAATGTTTTTTGTGCTCGTTGTGGTGCTCACGTTCCTAATTGTCATCTTGTGGGCGAAAAGGAACAAAAAGAAGCGGATGAGAAAGTAGGCGTATACCTCTCATGTATTATGTCAATATAGAACAAATCGAGCAACGATTAGCCGTTATACCTGTTCTGATCGAGGCCTGCGGTGAAATCCAGCAGCAAGGGGCGGCAGCGGACGGAGCGAAGGGTTCCGACTCTCTTCTTCTACCGCTTATAGCCAGATTGGCACAGGAGAGAACGCTGCATCTTGCGATTGAACTTGTAACCGATGTTGGAAGCTTGCTAATTGATGGATTTCTGCTGCGGGATGCAAGCAGTTATGAGGATATTATAGAAATCTTGCGTGTAGAAGATGTATTTCCGGATGAGCAGGTTGTTCAGCTGCAGGAGCTCGTTAAGCTTCGCAGGCCGCTCGTGCAGGAGTATATGACTTGGGATGCACAAGGTTTGCACCCATTAATTCAGCAGCTATCAGGATTGCTTCCGCAATTTGAGTTGGGAGTAAGACGATTTATCGCCAAAGAATTAGGACACATTTAACACCAAATCAAGCTTATTGGTTGTCATGCATAGAGAATCGATCAAGGAGGGAGGCAGATGGATATGGACTTGGAACATGAATCCTCTACTAAAAAGACCATTTTAACGATGTTGAAGACTTCAGGCCCTCTAAGCGTCAGCGAGATGGCGAGAAGTCTCGGGGTAACTGAAATGGCTGTCAGACGCCATCTGCAGACGTTAGAGCGGGATGCCTTGATTGATTCTTTTATTGTCAGACAACCGATGGGACGCCCTACGCATAGCTACCGGTTAACAGAAGCCGCGGATTCCCTCTTTCCCAAAAATTATAACGTACTAGCGCTAGATCTATTAATGGAGCTGTCCGAGGATGAAGGGGAGGAGAAGATTGACCGTCTCTTCGAGAAACGCCGGGATAAGCTGTTGAACAAATATGCCAAATCATTAGAGGGAAAGGCTCTGGAAGACAAAGTAGCGCTGCTTGCAGACATTCAGAATGCGAATGGATATATGGTCGATTGGAAGCAGGGGACAGAGGGCCAATATATATTGCAGGAGTTCAACTGTCCCATTGCCCAGGTTGCCCGTCAATTCAACCAAGCCTGCCGTTGTGAGCTTGAGTTGTTCGAGCGATTGCTTGGGACTGAGGTGGAGCAAACGGAATGCATGGCTAAAGGCGGCGGCAAATGTGTCTACGTTATTCAATCTCAATAGTAATAGAACAACCTCCCTATTCCAGACGTAAGTCTTGGAATAGGGAGGTTCTATATGAGCCTAATTAATTACTGTCGAGCTGGGATGGTTTGTTCCGTTAGTGCTTTGGCTTTGGAAGTGATCCACGCGAAATTGCCTGCTTGGATTTCTTTCAAGTTAATCAAGGAGCCGCCGATCCCTACTGCCTGACAACCGATACGGATGAATTCTTGAATGTTATCTACGCTTACCCCGCCAACTGCGATCATTGGAATATGATTCAGCGGACCTTGGAGCTCTTTCAAGTACCCGATTCCTAAGCTTGCGCTAGGGAAGATCTTCACTGCAGTTGCTCCAGCTTTCCAGGCACGAACAATTTCTGTTGGAGTCATGGCTCCAGGATAGATCGGTACACCGACTTCAACGCAACGCTGAATGACTGCTTCATCTGTGTTAGGGGTAACGATGAACGAAGCTCCCGCTTCCAGTGCTATATTTACATCATTTACATCAAGCACGGTTCCCGCTCCGATATACATCCGGTCTCCATAAGCTTGCTGAAGCTGCCCAATCATCTCTGGTGCTCCGGGCGTATTCAAGGTGATTTCTACAACGGTAATGCCTCCTGCAAGCAATGCTTCTGCCAAAGGAAGGATATGCTGCTTCTCTACTCCTCGCACAATCGTTACGATTCTGGTGTTCTCAACCTGCTTCAAGCCTTGTTCGCGATTCATGGGTTCGTGACTCCGATCTTAGTAGAATGATCGTATTATAACATAAATGGATCGGAGCCGCCGAATGCACCCTCACATTTGTAGAAAAAGCACGGTTCCGCTTGAATGCGGGCTAGTCAAAGCATACAATGAACAAGAACAAGGTTAACCCATTATTGTGACGATAGAGGTGGAGGCCAGAGGATGAAGCTCCGACCCATATCGCTGCCTCCGAGCGGCGTATCTTTATATGAGAGCAAGCATCAGGAAGGCGATCATATCGATCCGCACCATCATTCGGTGCACCAGATGCTGTTTGCACTGGAAGGACAGGGTAAAATTACGGCAGACGGGACAACCTATGATTTTACGATGGATAATGCGGTGGTACTGACTCCTCAATCCAATCATTCTATATTTTCGGATGGCAGATTGACTCTTCTTGTGTTAGCTTTTGACAGCGGCATGCTGGATTCATCCGTACGCAGTGAGTTATTGAACGCGTCATTCCCAAAGTCTGCCTATATGCAGCTTAACGGGTTCACCGCGAGTGAGCTTCGGCAATTGCTCCGCAAAATGCTGTTCGAGCAATCTCGACCGAGCCAGCTTGGCGGCTGGGCTATGCGAATCTATTTGCTTGAGATGCTGCTCTTGCTCGCTCGATCTAAGAATCCATTACCGATCAGTGATTCCAATCAATTACGTGCCGAACGCATCCGCTCCTACATTGATATGAATTATTACGAGCCGCTGCAGGCAGGAGATCTCGGCAGCAAGCTAGGGATAAGCGCCCGGCATGTCAACCAAATTTTTAAAGACCAGTATCAGCTGACGCCTACCCAGTATTTAACCGAGGTGCGGGTTCAGGTTGCACAGAAGCTTCTTCAGGAATCGGATAAAGATATCGTTTCGATCTGTTTCGAGGTGGGTTACGAGAACCTATCGACTTTCTATCGAACATTCAAAGGTGTCGTTAATTTATCTCCCAATCTATACCGCAAACGCTACCGAGACCTGGATGGAGAGCCTACCCTTACAGATACAGATACAGATAACTAAGACCATGCTTACGGATTGACTCACCTTCATTCGTAAGTCAAGAGGAGGAACATAATGAGCGGATCAATGGAGAAAGTCAAATTAACGTCTCTGTCTTCAAAAGGCGGATGCGGTTGTAAAATAGGACCAGCCGATCTATCGCAAGTATTGCGTTCGTTGCCGCCGTCGGTGCCTAATGCCAATCTGCTGGTGGGGCTGGATACCAGCGATGACGCAGGCGTATACAAGCTAACGGACGAGCTTGCCATTGTTCAGACCGTCGATTTCTTCACACCGATTGTGGACGACCCCTATGACTTCGGACAAGTGGCGGCTGCCAATGCGCTCAGCGATGTGTATGCGATGGGCGGCAAGCCGCTTACCGTGCTTAATATTGTGGCCTTTCCTATCCACACCCTGGACAAGTCCGTGCTAGCGGACATCCTGCGCGGAGCGGGCGACAAAGTCAGAGAAGCAGGCGCCACGCTCGTCGGCGGCCATTCGATCGATGACAAGGAGCCCAAGTTCGGTCTTGCGGTGACCGGGACGGTGCATCCGGACCGTGTCCGCACCAATGCCGGGGCGCAGCCTGGCGATCAACTGATCCTGACCAAGCCGATCGGAGTTGGCATTCTGACAACGTCGATCAAGAAGGATCAGTTGAGCGCGGATGAGATCGCCCGCGTAACGGGTGTCATGACGACGCTGAACAAGACAGCGGCTGAGACGATGGAGCGCTTCGAGGTGCACGCCTGCACCGACGTGACCGGCTTTGGCCTGCTCGGACATGCGTCCGAGATGGCCAAGGGCAGCGGCGTAGGCTTGCGCATCGATGCGAAGCGCGTGCCCTTCCTGCCTCGCGTGCGCGAGCTCGCGGAGGCGGGCTTCGTGCCGGGCGGCACGAAGAGCAACTTCGCCCACCTCGAGGGCAGCGTCACGTTCGATGCATCCATTGACCATATTGGTCAATGGATGCTCTGTGACGCGGTCACCTCGGGGGGCTTGCTCATCGCGGTCGCGCCCGGGCAGGCGGCGGAGCTGTACGCCGCGCTTCGCGCTGCGGGCGTTGAAGCCGCCGCGATCGGCGAAGCCGTCGGCGAGCACGCCGGACATATTCAAGTGCGGAATGGATAGCTCTCTATTCCTAGCATCCGCGTAACAACTAGAAAGGAACTGAACTTGTCATGGTGCAAGAAATTCGCATTGAAGAGCTGCTGGAACGGCACAAAATGCAGGAGATTACATTAATAGATGTGCGCTCACAATCAGAATTTGCAGATGCAACGATCCCGGGCAGCTTGAACATTCCTCTCTTCGATGATGAGGAAAGGGCCGTGATTGGAACATTATATAAACAAGTTAGCTTCGATGCCGCTAAGGAAAAGGGACTCGAGGTCGTGTCTGCGAAGCTGCCTCAGTATATCAAGCAGTTCGCTTCTATTCCTGGTCCTAAGGCTGTGTTCTGTTGGCGCGGAGGGATGCGCAGCAAGACTACGGCAACGCTGTTGTCTCTCATGGACATCCGTGTTGCGCGGCTGCAGGGAGGCTTTCGGTCATTCCGCAAATGGGTCGTAGACTTCCTGGAGCATTATGAGCTCACAAAGCCAGCTATCGTAATTAACGGTTACACCGGATCTGGGAAGACCGAGCTGCTTCGGCAGCTTGCTCAGAAGGGGCTTCCTGTGCTTGATCTGGAGGGCATGGCCGGACACAGGGGGTCAATTTTTGGCCAAGTAGGACTGACTCCTAATAATCAGAAAACGTTCGAGGCTCTCCTCGCCCTTCGCCTTCAGGAATTAAACAATAGTCCTTATATCCTGCTGGAAGCCGAGAGTAAGCGGATTGGCAAAATCAACATTCCGGACTTCTTGATGGAAGCTAAGGCCAAGGGAGAGCAGCTGTTTGTGGACTTGCCCTTAGAAAAGCGGGTCGCTCACATCTTGGAGGAGTATAAACCAAGTCTGCATAAAGCGGCATGTATTCAAGCTTTCGATCACATTCGGAGCCGGATTCATACTCCAATCGCAGCAGAAATTCATGGACACCTGCAGGAAGAACGTTTTGCTGAAGCTGTTGCCCTGCTGCTCGCTTATTATTACGATCCCAGGTATACTCACGCAAACCTGCAATACGAGCAGAGAGTGGTATGCAGCGTAGAGACAGTAGAGGATGGAGTAGATGCTGTTCTGCAGCAAATCAATGAACGGTTCCCTAAAAGCTCAGTTAACCATGGAACGGTCCGAGCATAACGGTCCGTTCTTTTTTTTGCCAATTGTTGTGTCAAAGTGGGCGCTTCCGATCTATAATGGAAGTAAGAAATGGGCATTCGTCTAGCAGAAATTGCAGCACAACCATTGAACCCATTGCATAATGAAACCGCCGAGAAGAGGGGATCCGCGTATGATTTGGCAAATTAGTATAGCCTTTATAGCAGCAGCATTTATCGCATTGGTCTGGTTTCTTATCGCCGCTCTGCAAACAGCGCGTACATCCATGAAGCAGATGAACCAAACCTTGGAGCGCATGGAGCAGCAATTGGGTGAAATGTCCGTACAGACCGTTAAAGTCATGCAGACCGCACAGCAAGTTACGGAGGACGTTCACGAAAAAATGAAAACATTAGACGGCTTGTTCCAGTCTATTGGTCAAGTGGGCGAATCGGTACAGCAGGTAACAACCTCTGTGAAGCAAGTTTCAGCTACGGTCACACAGTCGGTGAAGCAAGCGGGTCAGGCAGTCGAAGGGCGGCAGCCGCGAATTGCTGAAGCGATCGAATGGGCGGCATGGGGGTTTCAGGTATGGCAAAAGTGGCAGCATCGAAAGCAACAAAAGGCGAACCAACCCAAACCTACGATGGAAAGGGATGATCCAAATGTCGAATCCTAATGCGGGTGGTAAAGGTAAGGAATTCTTGGTAGGAGCGGTAATTGGCAGTGTGCTTGGGGCTGTAACCGCATTATTACTGGCTCCAAAGTCCGGTAAAGATCTGAGAGCTGATTTATCGGAGCAAGTCCTTACAGTGAGTGAGAAGACACAATCAATTGCAAGTAACGTTAGCAGCAAAACACAAGAAATCGCCAAGCAAGTTTCCTTGCAGACCGGGGATTGGGTGCAAAAGGCGAAGGAAGTAGCAAGTAACGTCAGCGACGAGGTGCGCGCTTGGAAAGATGCTCGTCATGAAGTGGCAGCTACAAGCGAAGACATTATGCCGGCTGACGCTGAAGTTATGCTCCCTAAGGAAACCAGGTAGACCATCCACCTTAACCCTACTTAAATGTAATAGTTGAAAAGGTGCATCCGCCTTCTAAGCGTGCGATCGGGGGTTCGAATCCCTCCAGGGACGTCAAGCATGTGGAAAGACCGCGAGAAATCGCGGTCTTTTGTTTTGTTATAGTAATATACAATTGCGAAAATCGGCAGCTACGGTCCGCTTCCGCGGTCTTTGCTTAAGCTATTTTCTCATCTAGAGCTGCAACTTTAATATGTTCGAGGCTGAATGCTGATCCAGATACAAATACCAGTCTCCATGCGTTTTCAGTATCGACGCCGGTATTAAATTCGTAACCTCTTGCTGACGACCATATAGGACGCTGTTGTATCCAAATCGGCAAGAGGATCGTTAAATGCAATCTCCAGAGGCAGACAGAACCATTCGTGCCGGTTTGTCGGGATTATCCGAACCGGTAAGTTTCACCCAGCTGTCCCCCGAATCGTTCGATCGGTAAATGCCATCTTCGTAAGCAGCAGCATAGACGACACGGTCGAATAGAAGGGCAGTCACTCCATAATTATCCGTCAATATGCCAGGAAATGCTGATAAGCTCCAGCTCTGGCCGCCATCCTCAGATACCCACAACCCTCTGTCTCCTCTCGCCACGCAGAAAGGCAGTATATCCTCCCCTGTCCTAACCTTTAATCTAAAAATTCGGTAAGCAGCTGCTCGTAATATGCTTTGATCCATGTTGCGTCAAGACCGCTATCGTAATACTTGCTGTAATCATAATTGTCTAATGGAAGCTTTGATGCTCTCAATTTCTCGGCAAACAACTGGCAATGAGCAAACTCGGCTCTGGCAAGCAGCGATTTATCCGCCTGCAGCAGTGTCACCGTACGAACCACTCGGTAATAGAACATAATCATCGTATGGCCATAGTCGAATCTCATCTCGTCCTCAAGCAGCCTCTGAGCTACGATGGACTTCTCCGCCTTGAATAGGGCCGCATCCAGAATCGCTCTGCAAGCATGGAGTTGCTCTACGGTAGCAACCAGGCTAATTCCCGAGTTACCGTTTTCTCCGTTGGCTTCATATTTCATGTGTTCAGACGGAAACAAGTTTTCCTCACGATCTTTGATCTTTAACCAAAGGGAATGCTTCTCTCCATCGATCTCCTGATAATGCTTCAAATACTTGATATTGCTTAGTGCGACTTCTAATTTCTCATAGAAGGATTTCATCAGGCCTGCAGCTTCGCCGTAGTATTGTACAAAATACGTATCCATGATGGCTCGTGTATCAGCCTTAGCATTCCACAGGAGCGCCGCATACAGGTAGTTGTTGAGGGCGAGCATTCCCCACCTTCCGCTTGTGATATGCATATAATAGAAATGTCGGGCTCCCGTCTCGTAGTAATAAGGGATATCATTAGCAATGATGCTGCTTAAGAGAATCGGCATAGCAGCAAACGTTCTTACACCGAAATATTCACCTATAAACATTTCCCCTTGAAAATGACGGTTTGTATTCACGGTCCAGCTTTCATAATTATGAAGCAGCTGTAGGTTGGTCTCTGTGCAACCCTTATTGTTGAACGTATGGACATAGCATCTTTCGATAGGGAAAAATATAGCAAAGCAATTGTGGTAATCAAACGATTCAGGAAGGGGTCTATCAGGAGCTTCCAGCGTTTCATGATAAGCTGGGAACAGGATTCGGACATTCCTCTTGAGAATGCCCTCTGCCATCGCCTGACAGAGCTTTTGTCTCAAATGATGGACAAGCAGGATCAACCGGCTCGTATAATTGCCACTGCTGCTGCACCTATCGCAGGAACACCAATTCCCGTTATCTAGCAGCCAAAAGTTCAAGTCATCCACATGCTTCAAATCTCCATCGACAAGAGCAGTGATTATATTTTTGGCGAGCTCATCCGATGCGTCCGGATGTGTCAGGCAATGATTGTCTCCGGCGAAATACTGCTCCTTTAAGGCTTCCGGGCTGCGGTAGTAACTTCTTTCCCCGTCTACTAGTGCAAACCACTCAGGATGGGACTCCACATAAGCAAGTATCCCATCGCTGTCGGTGTCCCCTTTGTATTCCAGACTTACGGGATAGGGGTCTTGCGGCTTCCCATCTCCTCCAAACAAGGGATGCGCGTAAGGGTAAGGGCTAAGCGGGTCCAAATACTTGTAGAGGATATCGTGACCTCCGCCCGCAATACGGATTCCCCTTTTCTTCAGCGCATGTGGATTCTTAATGGTAAATAAATGGGCATAATTCATTCGATTACGTGCCATCCAATCGAATAAATCGGCATTTCGGTCGTCGATGAATTCTGAATAGCAGCCTCTTGTCCGGAAGCTTGGCCTTTCCTGACATCGAATCTCGGGGAGGCGAGAGAGGGGCTCCGGAGTAATGACACCTGTTTCACCAGGGGCGTACCAATGGAAGCCGAGCTTTTCCAGAAATGTGTAAACAGCATATAGGCTGCCGATGCTGCCTACCCCGGATAATACCCAATACAATTCTTCATTCGATTGCAGGGTTTCGATCAGAAAGGCTTCGCCGTTCTCATCGTTCAGCTCGTGACCGTGCACCAAACCTTCCGCTTCGAAAGCCCTTATATAAGGATTGGAGAGCAGTGTTCCGATGAAAATGCTATTGCTTCTATCTTTTCCATGGGCCCATTCATGCTCAGTGTTCTCTAACCGAACAACGGTATGATCACCTAATAGCGTCTGTAGATGTTTTTGAAGCTCTACGGCAGCAAAACATTCGGTGCAATACACAGCTCGCTCGTCGGTATCATCCCACCAATCCACTTGCTGCTCCGAATAGGCTGCTTCCAGGGTGCTGTCAAAGGGCCCTTTGTTCACATATATGGTGAGGTTCATTGGGGGTTCTCCTTAACTGTTTTATCCTCGATTGCGGAGCTTTATTTGGAATTCTTCAGAAATCCGGTTTTATACAGCTCCTGCAACTTCGGGAGGCCGATGTTATTCAAGCTTTTCACATAGTTGCTCCAGTTGTCCAAGCTCTGTTCACCGATGATGAATTTAATCACATTCTCGTCACGATATTTGTCGATTGCAGCACCTGTAGTCGTGATAGTCTCCAAATCCTTTTGATTAAAATCAGGCAGGCTGCGGTAGGGGGCGTCATACTTACGGGCTTCGACATAAGCATCTTGAAGCTCCTTGGAAGCCATGGACAAATAGGCATCATAATCGATCCAAGTATAAGTACCATTGGTCGCTAGACCCGTTTCCTTACGGAAATCGACGGCTGTCTTGTAATCTGGCTTTATTTTTTTCTTTCCATTATCAACAATATAGGTTACTCCTTCAGCCCCCCAGCTGGAAAGCAATCTTCCTTCCTCGCTATAAAGGAAATCTACCGTTCGCATAATATCTTTGATTTGCTTGGATTTAATCGAAACCGTAAGCCCAGAATCGACAACGTGCATATAAGCGTTCTGTGGTTTCCCTCCTTGATTACCGATAGGGGGGACCATGAAAGTCAGATTAAAGTTAGGATTGCTTTTCCTCATAGCGTCGTTAAAGAAATCTATTCGGCCAATATAATCAACTGTAACGAACGATTGCTCCGTGGACATCAGATCCTGCCATTTCTTTGCATCAACGGTTAACCAGTCTGGAGGCATAAGGCCTTCCTTGTAAAACTTATTTAAATATCCAAGCATCTTTTGATAGGCTTGCTCGGTTGGACCGTATTTGACGTCTCCACCGTCGAGATAGAAGCCTTCGTTGGTTTGAAAGTTAGCAGATAGCACTTTAAGCAATAACAGATTATTCCCAAGCCGGAAGCTGAACGGATAGCTCTTCGGATACAGTTCTTTCAATTTCTTGAGCACGGTATACAGCTCATCGAAGTTGGTTGGAGCAGTTAGGTTGTGCTTTTGGAACACATCCTGCCGATACATCCAAATCATTCGGTTTGCTTCGCCAAACCCTTCATTGGGAAACATGTACATGTTCCCGTCTGCCGCCAATTGCGCTTTCGCAATCTCCGGATATTTCTCCATCCATTTAGTGAAATTTGGCATATCAGCCTTGTAATCTAGAATGTTGACAAGAGCGCCCTGTTGTCCGAATTTATTAGTCTGCGATCTTCCATACATAAACATCAGATCAGGCATATCTCCCGAGGCGATCGATAAGTTAATCGTATCCTCGAGTTTACCGGAAGGTGTTTGCACATTAAATGTGGCCCCTGTTTTCTCCTCGATCATCTTCCAGACTGGCCAATCTTTATTGTAAGGATAGCTGGGGTGGGAATCGGTTAACATCGTAAACGTCTTTTTCGTCAAAGCTCCAGATTTCTCCGGATTGGTTGTCGCAGCTTGGCCGCCTTCTTGCTTCTTTTCACCGCATCCTGCAATTAATGTCATACTCAACATGATCATCATGAACAGATATAATCCTTTTTTCACTGCAACCGCTCCTTTTTTTTACTACGTCTTCCATATGTAGACCTCAAATAAGAAATTCTTTATCCTTTGATCGCCCCGATCATCACCCCCTTAACGAAATACTTTTGCAGGAATGGATACACGGCGAGAATAGGCAAGGTAGCTACCATTATCGTGGCATACTTTAAGGATTCTTCCACAATGACCTGATCGCCTCCTATCCCCATAGCATCCGAAGAATTTAATTGGCCTGCCAGGACGATATTCCGTAATATAACCTGCAGCGGAAACAGATCGGGATTACGTAAATATAAGAGGGGAAGCATGAAATTGTTCCACATGGCTACGGCATAAAAAAGTCCTATCGTCGCAAAAATGGCCTTGGACAGCGGCATGACGATTCTAAAGAAAATGCCTAATTCATTTAAACCATCGATCTTTCCGGATTCCTCCAGCTCTACTGGAACTCCGCTGTAAAACGTTCTCATGATCAACAGGTTCCATGTACTTACGACCGCCGGCAATACCATCCCCCATAGCGTATCCATCAACCCGTAGGATTTGACGACCAGAAAGGTTGGAATCATGCCTCCGTTGAAAAACATGGTGAACACGATCATTAAAGTGAAGGCTTTGAAGAAGGGCATCTCTCTCTTGGACAGCGAATAGGCTCCCAGTGAAGTAATCATTAAGGAGAGGGCGGTCCCCACAATCGTATAGATCAGGGTATTCACATAACCTGTTAAAATACGGGGGTCATTCAAAACAAATTTGTACATATCCAGATTAATCCCTTTTGGAAAAAATGAAATCTCGCCCTTCATCACATAAACATCCTTACTTAAGGATACGGCTATCATGTACAAGAAGGGATACAGCGTGACAATAGCAACACCGAGTAAAACGACAACATTGATCACCGTAAAAAGAGAGATCCTTGATTTCATGAGACAGCTCCTTCACCATAAGCTTGTTTCAGATAGCTTCCGGCTTGCATAGTTTGTTGAAACAATAAAGACTAAACTGACCAACCCTGTAAATACATCTATAGCCGAAGCGTAACTAAAGTTACCCTGCATGAGTCCGACCCGGTAAACATAGGTGCTTAGAATATCCGCGGTCTCGTAGGTGGCTGGATTGTAGAGCAGGAAAACCTTCTCAAAGCCAATCTCAATCACTTTGCCAACATTCAGAATAAGTAGAATAACTATCGTAGGTGCAATTCCCGGTAAGGTGATGTGCCATAGCTTTCTCAGACGCGAAGCGCCGTCCATCTCAGAGGCTTCATACAGCATCGGGTCAATGGAAGTTAGTGCGGCCAAATATAGAATCGTTTCCCATCCTACATGCTGCCAGATTTCCGAAAGCACATACACGGAACGGAACATATCCGGCATTAGCATAAAATTAATCTTTTCAAAACCGAATGCTTCAATGAGATTGTTGACAATGCCCCCTGAAGGAGACAAGAACATGACAACCATACTGGCTACTATGACATTCGAGATAAAATGAGGTAAATAGCTAATTGTTTGCACAAATCGTTTGAACACCATATTCTTCAATTCATTAAGCAGAAGCGCGAGAACAATCGGTGCGGGGAATCCAAAAATCAATTTATACATTCCCAACAAGAAGGTGTTTCTTAAAAGCTTTAAAAAATCAGGGTTGTTAAAAAACATGAAATAATATTTGAATCCGACCCATTCACTCCCCATAACGCCTACAAAAGGATTGTAGTTTTTGAAAGAAATGACGATTCCGAACATGGGAACATATTTAAATAAAATGTAATACAACAAGCACGGCAGAAACATTAGAAGTAAATATTTGTGCTTGATCATTTTTTGCGCCATGGTATACTGCATAGGCTTTCTGATCTCCCCTTAGCTTTCAAATTTCATTAACAACGGTTTGTCGAACCTTGTACCCATATCTTACTTGGTCCGGCTGTAACCACAATGCTCAACATTATAGAAGGCTATCCGTAAGCCGAAAAACTTAAAGATCGGATAACATTCGATAAAATGGCTAGCTTGCCGTGACTCTAAAACTCACAGGAATATGCTATGATTATGGAAAAAAAGGGGATGGACATGATGCTGTTCAAGCAAACATATCTTAAACACAAAAACAGCAGCTTATTTATAAAGTTGATGACGAGCTTTATGATCATTGTGGTCATACTGGTTTTGTTCAATTTTATGTCCAACTCTTTTTTTCTCAATAACATACAAAATGAAATCGTGAACACAAGTCAGGCTAACCTGAATACCACCGTTAATGATTATGAAAATCATATATTATCGATCAAAAAATTCGGAATGAGCCTGCACGTCAATGAAAATGCGAAGCTATTGAACGGTTCGACCGGGGGGCAGATCAACGCTATGCTGCTATACCGCATTCGAAACGAGCTTCAATCCATGTTAGCGGACTCCTATTTAATGATCGATAACATTATTTATTTACTGGGTGATCACTCGATCGTGATTGAAAAGGAAGGGACAAGAACTTTCGAGGAAATGTTCGTTAATTATTATGGGAACGAGGTGTATACCAAGGATTTTTGGCTTCAGGAGCTAGCAAAGCCTTATAGCTTCAAGCTGTTCCCCGAATCAGCATTTTTCATGAACTCTTTCGGACAGCAGATCCATAGAGGTCAATTCATCCCAGTGTTGGTCAAAAATCAATTCAACCCCCAATTTTCCTTAATCCTTCTGTTGAATAGCAGGAGCATGTTCACTTCTTTTTACCAGCCGGCCAAAGACGGCAAGCTGTTTATTTCCGATGAAACGGGCACGACTATTTATGCTTCTGATTCGGATTATTCAGCAATTCCTTCTTCTTTACTGGCATCCGGTCAGAAGACCGGATATATCCAGCAAGGCAAAAGTTACTTGTACTATCAGGTGGGCAAGGAAACCGGATATACGTATTTCAGCGTTATTCCCTCTTCACAAATCAAAGCAAAAATCGTGCGTTTGAACTGGCTGTTAGCTGGATTTCTTCTATTGTCTATAGCACTTAGTCTCGGGGCCTCGATTTTTTTCACGAAACGCTTGAACAATCCGATCCGCAAAATATTGGATTCCATTCAACACCATCATGTATCCATGCCTACAAACAGCAGCATCAGAGAATTCGATTTCATTAGCGAAAAGATTAAAGATATTTCGCAAGCTCATCACGATATCCGACAGGACTTGACTCGGAAGAACTCGCTTCTGAAAAATTACGCGTACATCAATCATCTCAAACAAATTCACACCAACACGCAAGATTTGAAGATGCACATGGCTTTTGACACACCGTTTGTTCTTATTGGCTTTCATTTGACCTTTAGAAGCCAAAACCTGAAGCAAATCGACATTCAATTACCGAAGGCTTCTTTCTTTATCAGAGAGCTGATCCATACCCATATTTCGCAATCGTTTAACGACTCGTTAACCTTCCAAATCGAGCAGAATTTAATCCTTACCCTTATTTTCTCGAATGGTGACGAGGCGAATCGAATCGAAGAACATCTGCAACGGTTGAGGAAAATATTCGATATGGATCAGCTATACTGTTTGATCACGATCGCAGTCAGTCCGCATCAAACAGACCCGACCGCTTTTACAGAAACCTACGGACACATTTTACGATTGCTGGAGTCGAGGAAATTAGGAGAGGATGCCCAGATTATCCCTTTTTCCACTAAAATAACAGAAAATATACGTGAGGATTGGGAAAGAAATGAGCTCCAGGCACATATGGAGGCCGGAAACGAGAAGGAGTTATTGCGAATAGGCAGAAAAATGCTTGCTTTACTGGAAAAAAAGGAAGCATCCGTTGAGTATTTCGTTCGATTTGCCCAAAGCTTTTCCCAGCAATTGTTGAAAAGCTTTTCGCCTGCTGAACGGGATCGTCTGTTAGAAACCATACAGGATGAGAAGCCCCATGATTGTTATACCTTAGAGGCGTTTGATCGATATCTGGAGCAGCTTGTGGCAGCGGCCTGTATCCTATACGACCATAAAAAGGATCAAACAGATCCGATATGCGACTTCGTTCTGACCTACATTCACAACCATTATGGTGACGATATCTCATTAGATATCATCTCTGATCATTTGAAAATAACGTCGTCCTATTTATCCACTTATTTCAAAGAAAAGATGGGAATGAATTTTAGTGATTATGTGCAAACCTATCGAATGAAAAAAGCAGCCGAGCTGCTGGAGACATCAGAATTGAAGGTAAACGAAGTGGCGCAGCGAGTAGGGTACCTCAGTGTTAACTCTTTTATCCGGAACTTTAAGAAGTTTACAGGGTATCCGCCAGGTGAGTATCGAAAAAGAAATTAAAAAATCTTCATGAAGAGAGCTTTGAATGATAGTTCCACCTCTAGGCAGAACATTTAAATGATTTCCAGACTTCTAAGCGGACGCACCTTTTCTTCTTTATGCTCCCCTAGAATCGGTTTTGTTTTCGGAAGGCAGAGGGACTGATTCCCATTATCTTGCTGAACACCCGACTGAGATAAAAGCCATTCTCGTATCCGCATTTCTCTGCGATAACGTCCAGCTTCCATTCCGTTTGCAATAACAATCTGCAAGCTTTTTTCACACGGATCGATGTTAAATATTGCAGGGGGTTGATCTGATATACTTTCTTGAACCTGCGAAGCAAATTTACAGGAGTCAATTCAAAGTGGCTAGCGACGTTCTGGATTTCAATGGATTCATGAGCATGGTTATTTAAATACAGGGCAACATCACGTATTAACTCATCATCGTTCGAAAACGGAATAACATTCAACTGCTGGCGGTTTTGCTGAATGAGCATAAGCCACAGATCCAAAAAATAGTGCTGCTTCAATCTCTGAGTATTCATATTAAAGTTCAGAGCCTGATCGGCAAGTCTTAAAAGATGATAGTTCTCTGACAAGCGCTGAGTTTGTGCCAGCCTTATTTTGCGTTCAGGCAAAAGGTTAAGGATGGACTGATTCTCATCGTTGATAATTGTAAACGTAATGGCATGAAAGGATAAGGGGGACAATGTGCTTCGGTAAAATGCTATATGGGGCGGGCATATCACCAGGTCTCCGAACTCCGCTTCCCCACACGCATTCCCAATCTTATACTCGAATCGGCCTTCTTCTACAGCAAAGAGCACCCATGTCGAATAAGTGTCCTTGTCATATAAGAATTGCTCCTTCTGTTCCCAATATGCGTGAGTAATAAGCTCTGGCACCCACTCTGACACGTATATTCACCCCGTTTAATTCTGAAGTGTAATTTTGGATATGAACAAGAAATTGTATGAATTCCCAAAGTGTAAGGGCCGCAATTAATATGTAATTAAAGATATTATACTAATAAAAGGAGTCTAGAGAAACCATGGGAAGACACGATACGATCAAGTTGATTACACAAATCTTGATTGCCGGCGGAGGCCCCACAGGGGTAGTCGCTGCAATTGCGGCAGCTCGTAATGGTGCTCAAGTCATACTCTGTCAAGACCGTCCCGTTCTAGGTGGAAATGCGTCGTCTGAGGTTCGCATGAACATATCAGGTTCTTCAGCGAGAGGGACAGTGCTGGAATCTGAGAGGAGAGAAAGCGGGATAATTGAAGAAATTATGTTGGAATGTTCCGTACGGAATCCACAACGCAGTGCGAATATGCTGGACCTGATATTGTACGAAAAATGCCGAGCTGAATCTAATTTGACTGTAATGTTGAACACGACGGTAGTCGGAGCGAATATGGAAGGATCAAGGATTATTTCCGCTACTGCGGTGAGAGAAAGCACGGAAGATCATTTTGAGATTCATGCGGATCTGTTTCTGGATTGTACCGGTGACGGAAGGCTGGGTTTTGAAGCGGGAGCTGCGTTTACGACCGGTCGTGAGGCATCTCATGAATTTAACGAGTCAGGCGCGATCCTGAACCGGGATGCCTATCGTCTTGGATCGTCGCTCTTATTCACATCTAGAGATATGGGGCGTCCGATGCCTTTTGTCCCGCCGGTATGGGCCCGCAAATTTAGTGAGGAAGACTTGAAATTCAGAGACCATGAGGCTTGGGAATTCGGCTATTGGTGGGTAGAATTCGGGGGGATGCTGGATACGATCAAGGACAACGAGCAGATCCGTGATGAGCTGCTCGCCATCATGCTTGGAGTATGGGACCATATTAAGAATAGCGGGAATCACCCGGAAGCTGAGAATTGGGCTCTCGATTGGTTTGGTTTCCTTCCTGGAAAAAGAGAGTCGCGGCGTTTCATAGGTCAGCACGTGTTGAACCAGAACGATATCGAGCAGGCGATTGATTTTGAAGATGTAATCGCTTATGGAGGATGGTCCATGGACACCCATCCCCCGCAAGGTATTGATGCGAAGGATGAGAATCCGTGCCATCAGCCGTATACTCCGTATCTATATAGCATTCCTCTGCGATCGATGATCAGCAAGAACATATCGAATCTTATGTTCGCTGGCCGCAATATGTCGGCTACACATATTGCTTTCTCGAGTATCCGGGTCATGGCGACATGCGCGGTGATGGGGGAAGGGGTAGGGACATTCGCAGCCTTTGTGATTAAGCATAAGCTCCCTTTGGAACAAGCCTGGAATAATAAGAGCATTGTGAAAGAAGCCCAGCAGCAACTGCTTCGCCAAGGAGCTTTTCTGCCCGGACATAAGCTGGAGAGGAATCTAGCGAGGCAAGCACGAGTTACAGCGTCATCGGAACAAGTGCAAGGCAAGGCAATTCATGTTATCGATGGACATACTCGCTCCGTGCATGGAGAAAAGGGAGTACGTCCGGATCTGACGGCAGTAGGTACCCATCGCTGGATGTCAGAGCAGGGTGACGAGCGGCCTTGGTTACATCTCCAATGGGAGGAACCCGTTGGAATATCGAATATTTCGATCGTACTGGACACGGGGCTTCATCGGATGTTGACATTAATTCATATAGACGCTTACCAAGCACGCATGCAGTGGGGGCGAGGCCAGGATGAAACATTGAAGGAATTCAAGCTAATCGCGGAGGATGAACAAGGAGTAAGGGAAATTGCTCACATAACGAACAATTACCAACGCATCATTCATTTACAAGTGAATTTGAGAAACATAAAATCACTGCGGTTAGACGTTATTGCAACTAACGGCTTGGATCATGCAAGAGTTGTTGAAATCGTTTGTGAGTAAATCGTTGCGGTTGGGCTTTGAGGGTGATCCCGGATTTCCAGGGAACAAAGGTAGAATTACTTACTCGCTCGACTTGGGTCAGCTAGCTGCGGCTGATGAGAAGCTGTAAAATTCAAAAAAAGAGGTGCATCCGAAAAGCGGATAGCACCTTTTTTCTACGCTCAGTGCACTTGCACTTGCTCTTACTACTCCCCGCCCCTAGAACCTGCAAAGTGGGGACTGACTGCGGTGCATAATAACTAGAGTGCAAGATAAGAAATGGAGCGGAAAGTTCACGTGCCGCATTTGAAGTCATGTCCCAACACAGTACTACTACAATCAAAGGGACATGACTTCAAGAGCGGCTGTAGCCCATTTCTTATCTGGAACGGAGGTTATTATGCACCCAAAGGTTGCCACCTCCAAAACCCATGTCACCACTTTGAAGGATCAATCTTACTAATATCTAACCCTTCCCAAACATTCTTGATCTGCACGCTCTCAGGATGCTCGAACACCAAAAATGCAGTAGGCAGATAGCGTTCACCATGCGGGCTGGCCGGTTTGTTAATGATCGCGTTATCGTGTACGAGCACGGTGGAAGATCCGCCGTCCAAGTTGGCTGCGATCACAGCGCCACGCTCAAGAAAGATTTCCTGTATATCGTAGAGAGTCGCTCCGATACTATGCGTCTGACGCCCATCAATGATGGCGAACATGATCGTGCCGTCTTCCTTCTGCGCCATGCAAGTACGCGGTGCAATGCCCCAACCGTCGGCCTGAGATTTCACCAAGCCTTTGCCGTCGACGATAAACTTAGGCGTGAAGGTCACGGCTTCCTTAACCCCCATAGCGAGAATTTCCTTAGGAGAATATTTCCCTGCGACCATGCGTCCATTTTTGTCTATGCCAACGATGGATACGGGTGTATTGTCATCACCATCGTTGTAATATATTTTCCCGTTGGCCACTACGAGTCCAGTTGGCTGGAATCCATTACCGACCCAATTCGGATCCACGAAGCCTCCTGCATTAATGCCTAGAAGAGCTCCAGTCCTCTTGACCATGCTCGAAACCCTCTCACCTTTACCCACTTTATCAGGAACGGCGAGACGGATTTTCTTAGGATCGGAGATGGACACCAAGTAGCCACTGAATTTGGCCCCTTTGATCGGCTCGATCTCGATCAGCTTCTTTTCTTGTTTGGCTAGTTCAACCACAGTAGGAATATTAACGGGCATCGTGCTAGGCATTTCAGCCATCTCATCGAACTGTTGGGTATACTTGGACACTTGTTTTTCAAGTCCCTGGCTGCCTATCAAATATTTGGCCCAGTGACGATGCTGGGTTGTAATCAATGTGTCCGCCATCATATAACGAAGCTGAGTACCGGATGCAGTTAGGAAGAACCAACCGGTAAATAATAGAGCTAGGAATAATAGCGAAAGAAATGTAATACTGAACCGTCGGCGCCAGCTGCGCCTACGCTTATACCTGCTGCTAACCGATCTCTGAGGATTGGCGGCAGTGTTCGCTGAAATGACCGGTTTATTTTCCATGGTGCCCCCTTTTCTAACGATCCATATCTTACATAATAGACGGATTGGGAAGAAAAAAGTTTCATCCTATCGATTCCAAGAAATTGCTGTCGGCCTCCAGCAGTCTTTGGAAAATGTCAGCAGGAAGAGGTTTGCTGAATAAATAACCTTGGATCTCGTTACAACCATGCTGCTGAAGAAAAGCAAGCTGTTCGGCCGTTTCTACGCCTTCTGCCAAAGTTCGGATATTTAAACCTCTAGACATAGCCAGGAGGGCGGTAACGATTGCGGCGCTCTCATCATTGGTGTTCACTTCTTGTATAAACGATTTGTCAATCTTAAGCGTATGCACGCGGAATCGCTTCAAGTAGCTTAGTGAGGAATATCCGGTGCCGAAATCGTCGATTGAGATCGCAACCCCTAATTCACGCAGCTCATTAATGGTTCGAACGACAAAGGCAACATTCGTCATCGCTACATTCTCCGTGATCTCTAGACACAAGAGACGCGGATCTAGCCCCGTAATTTGTAAGGCTTGTTGGACGGTGTGAACGAATTGCGATGACTGAAACTGTTTGACGGAGATGTTGACCGATACACAAACAGGCGGAAACCCTTTTTGCTCCCATTCCCGATTTTGGCGGCAAGCTTCGAATAAGATCCAATTCCCCATGGAAACGATTAATCCTGTTTCTTCAGCCAGCGGAATGAAGTCCATCGGGGATATAAGTCCGCGAACAGGATGCTTCCACCGCATTAGTGCTTCCATTCCTATCATCTTACCAGTTTCCAGAGTGACAATAGGCTGATAATAGACGACGATCTCCCCGCGCTCAACGGCTTTACGTAAATCAATTTCCAAATTCAGTCGATCCAGTGATCGTTCATCCAGTTCAGAATTATAGAACTCGAACGTATTCCCACCCTGACCCTTGGCTTTATACATGGCGGAGTCGGCGTATTTAAGCAGCGTTTCGGGGTCAATTCCATCTTGTGGATAAAGGGAGATGCCAATACTTGCCGTACTGTACAACTCGTGGTGGGAATAGAGGAACGGTGCGTGAAACAACTGCATGATACTCTCGGCAAAACGGCGAACAAACTCAAGATCCGGCACATCCGGCAGCAGGATGATGAATTCATCTCCGCTGAATCTCGCTATAATGCCATAGGGTGCTACCAGAGCATTCATGCAAGAGGCCCAATGAATAAGCACTTGATCGCCGACATGATGGCCTAACGTATCATTTATTACTTTTATCCGATCCAGATCCAGGAAAAAAACAGCGGTCTGACTACCGGAGAGATCTGAATTCTTGAATGTTTCTTTCATGCGCTCCTGAAGCAATAATCGGTTAGGCAGACCTGTTAATGCATCATGGTATGCCAACTGTTTGATTCTGGCTTCTGTACGTTGCCTATCCGCTACATCCAATAAAGTATGGAAGGAACGTTGTATTTTCATCTGATCATAATCAAGCTCGGTGTCATGGTTAATGATCGCTGCGGCTTCATCAACCACTTGTTGAAACGATTGTTCATCGGATAATTTCAACAAACGCAATAAAGTTTCCAGATGTTTGTATTGGGAACGGGCAAGTGTGGCAGATTTGGTCTTCTGACTCTCGGAATCTCCGAAATATACACGTCCTTTAAGTAAATCATACTCGGAGATATGATGAATATTGACCAGGTTATTTCGATCTAGAAGTCGAAAGCCTTCCTCATAGAGCCACTCCTCAAGCGTTTCCATCGAGACATCCAGAATATAACTGTCTTCTTTGGTATGCACTTGATATTCATGGTGACGAAGCCGTTCAATTTTGACTATGTCTTTGGAACGGAGGATCATAAGTGCTGGCCCGTCCTTGCCTATTCCTATAATTGGTATTTTTTGCACAGGCAATCAGCTCCATTACTCGAGGTAGGTCATCGTTTCTGTAATTACTGAACTAGTACCTAAATTTAGTTTACGGCATAATACTTCACGTCGATAGTTATGATACAAAACGGATCATTGATAATGTTCTGACAATAAGGCATACAAGAAGTGATCTTCCCATACGTCATTAATGTTCAGGTAGTTTCTAGCGTAGCCTTCCTCCGTGAACCCATTTTTCTGAAGTACACGAATAGATCCCGCATTGCGGGGCATGACGGCAGCTTGTACACGGTGAAGCTTCAATTCGTGGAATGCAGCACCTACACATAGGTGAACCGCCTCGCTCATGTAACCAAGCCCATTGTAACGATAATCCATAGAATAGCCTAGTAGCGTATTTTGGAATGCCCCCCTAATAATTCCTGTCAAATTGATTTGCCCGATCCACAGCCCGCCTTCTTGCATAAAAATTCCGAATCGATAGGCCCGATCTTCTGCAGCGTCCATCATCGCTGTTTGAATGGACTGCTTTTGGAATTCCAATGTGAAGTGTTCATCTTGGAACCTAGGGGAGAACGGTTGAAGAAAATCGCGGTTCTCATTCTTATAATCGTAAAGTGCTTGAGCATGATGGGGTTGCAGAAGCTGTAGGGATATATGGTCCCCCGTAAAAGCTTTCTCTAAGAACCTGCTTTGTGAAGAAGATAACATCGGTTTTTTAATAGCCCCCTTATATGGTAGGATATAATTGTCCGATTACATATTAGCTTATCAGATGCTTAATAACAAGTTCGCAGTTAAGGGGGATTTTATCCGTGAAATGGAGAAAGTTCGTATTGGAAAATGGGCTGCATTTATCCTGGGTTGTCGCGTTAGTTGCAACTTTGGGCAGCTTGTATTTTTCCGAAATCAAGGAGTATTTGCCTTGTAAGCTATGCTGGTATCAAAGGATTCTAATGTATCCCCAAGTCTTGTTGCTTGGCATTGCCGCAGTTCGCAAGAACACGTCCATCTATATTTATGTCCTGCCGATGACGATATTGGGCGCTTGTATTTCCGCCTACCATTATTTGATGGAAAAGACAGACTGGATTCCGTCCAATTCGTTCTCCTGCGGTATGGTGCCATGTGACGCTGTCTATATTAACTGGTTCGGTTTTGTTACCATCCCGTTCCTTGCTTTGACTGGGTTCACCCTCATTTCTATAATTCAATTGTTGCTGTGGAGAGCATCGCGCAAACAAGCATAATGATCGTGATTTATTGCAAATTGTATCAAATGGATTCGGAGGAATTTTGCTTTTTTTGTCGAAATTTAACATAGAGGTGATCTTTCTGCATTCGACAAAATGGATATTAACAGCAACACTACTGACTGCCCTTATTATTCCAGCCTGTACTTCTCCTAATGTGACTTTAGAAGAAGCACCTGGAGCAAGTTCCAAACCTAGTGTGACCCCATCACCCACACCAACTGCTACACCAACGCCATCAGCGACTCCGGTCCCGACGGTTAAACCGACGCCTGAGCCGACTAAGACACCGGATGACAAGCCGGTAGAGAAGCCGCCAGCTACACAAGCGCCTAATCTGTCTCCAGCCGCGGGGCTCAAAAATCCTACAGCCGCTGATATGAAGCCGATTAGTTGGTATTACATGAAGAAAAAAAAGGGCGAGGTGCCAGGTTTCCCGGCAGAAGTGAAATCGTTGACACCTGATCAGAAAGCAGTATGGGTAGGCGAAGGTAAGAAGATTTATTTGACTATTGATGTGGGCGGAGAATTGCTGGATTATAAGAAGCTTCTGAAAGCTTTGAAAGATAACGATGTGAAGACGACCTTCTTCGTTACGGGTTACAATCTGAAGAATAACCCCGATTATATAAAGCTGTTATTAGAAGAAGGGCATACTGTAGCGAATCATACGATTACTCACAAGGACTTTACTACATTATCTGACGAGGCAGTCAAGAAAGAATTCAGTGATTTTGAGAGCTTGTATCGAGGGATTACAGGTCTTGAGCCAGTCAAAATGTTCCGGTTTCCTTATGGAACATTCAGTAAGCATTTGTTAAACCTTGTATCGGATATGGGATATACTTCCTTTTTTTGGTCAACAGCCATGAAAGATTGGGAGCCGCGCAAGAATGGCGCAGATGATGCTTATAACGATATTATTAATAATCTTCATGACGGGAATATCATACTCATGCACCATGCCTCCAAGGAAAATATTGATGCCATGGATCGGATTCTGAAGCAAATCAAAAGCGAAGGGTATGAATTGGCACAAATCGCTGAGTTGATGAACAAGTAAGATAAGCTTTCTCTGTAAACGACCTCCTTTTCAAATGAAGGATGTCGTTTTTTATTGTGTCATGCGCACTCGAACATTTCCTTGTAAGGTCTCATATTGTAAAGATAGACCTTACTTTTTGATAGAAGGAAGCGAGACTTCGTGCAGCAAGCCATAGCCATACTGGACTCCGGTGTCGGAGGACTGACCGTCGTCAGAGAAGTGATGCGCCAGCTTCCTCAGGAGAAAATCATCTATTTCGGCGATACAGCAAGGACACCTTACGGCCCGAGAGAAACCGATGAAGTGATTTTATTCACACGTCAAATTGTTCAGTTTTTGATCCGCTTTAATCCCAAGATGATCGTGATTGCTTGCAATACTGCCACTGCATTAGCTATTCAAGAAATTCGTTCTATGGTCTCTGTACCTGTGTTAGGAGTCATCCATCCAGGAGCACGCGCTGCTATCAAGTCTACACGGAGCGGCAAGGTAGGAGTGATCGGCACAGAAAACACAGTTAAGAGCGGAGCATACTTTCACGCCCTTCGGGCCATCTCGCCCACGCTTGAAGTAGTCAGTTATGCTTGTCCCCGACTCGTACCGCTTGTAGAAAAGGGGATGTTTCGCTCGGAAGAAACCAGGGAGACCGTGAAACAGTCATTGACTCCACTCCGGAATAGCTCTATTGATTGTTTGATCCTTGGCTGCACACATTATCCTTTCTTAACAGACGTGATCTCGGAAGTAATGGGACCGGAAGTGAACTTGATTAACTCGGCTGAAGAAACAGCAAGGGAAGTGAGCACGATTCTGTACCATCGCGGCCAGTTGGCAGCCACGGAATCACTCCCCATGCACCAGTTGTTCTGCAGTGGCGAAGCCCCTACCTTCCAACAAATTGCTCGGCAATGGCTGGGTGATCATCTCAACAGCTCGCCTGTCTATTGGCAGGTCGCCTTGTTATAACATCCCTTGACATGGACCGTCCGACAAGTTCGGACGGTCTTCTCAATTTCCATGATCAGGAAAGAGCATGAACCGTTTGTCCTCGGGCATATGGATGGATATCGAGATGATTAAAGAGGAGGCGTTACCTTGTCCATGCCTTATGTGGTGAAGCCGGGTGATACTTGGTTTCGTCTAGCAGAACGAGCAGAATTGACTCTAGAGGAGCTGACTGCACGCAATCGCAGTATGCACCCTGATCCTGCTCATTACTTGGTGCCAGGTCAGATTGTGTTTGTTCCTTCCGCCCTCAAGCCTCAAGAAGTTTTTACAAGGCGTGATTCCACAGGCCCATTAGTGAATACTTCCGCTCCATATGGGTATATGGAATTAATGGGTGATATTCAGCATTTTCTCATTCGATATCCCTTCATCCAGGTCGAATGGATCGGACATAGTGTGATGGATCGACCCATACCTGTTCTGCGTATTGGAATTGGGGCTTGTGAGGTGCATTTCAACGGGTCCTTCCACGCGAATGAATGGATAACGTCTCTCGTACTGATGAAATTCTTAGAACGGCTTGCAGAAGCTGTAAGCGGTGGCAGAGAGAGTATGAATCCAGCAGCCAGAATGATGAAAGAGCTATATGATAAGGTATCGCTCTGGATCGTGCCAATGGTGAATCCGGACGGAGTTGAGCTCGTTCATTGCGGAGTGTGGCCAGGCCATCCTCATGGAAAGCGTTTATTGAAGTGGAATAAGGGCAAAATGGACTTTACGGGATGGAAAGCGAATATTCAAGGAGTTGACCTGAATGATCAGTTCCCGGCCTATTGGGAGGAAGAATGCGCACGCAGACGACCGTCCGCTCCGCAGCCTGGGCCGCGTGATTACACAGGGAGCGGCCCGCTTACAGAACCGGAAGCCAAGGCGATGGCTGCCTTCACACGGTCACGAAACTTTCAAATGGCGGTTGCTTTTCACACACAGGGAGAAGAGATATACTGGAATTACAGAGGGATGGAGCCTGCAATCTCCAGACGAATGGCCGATAAACTTGCACAAGCCAGCGGTTATCAATCTGTGAAGCTGGCTGGCAGTGATGCTGGCTATAAGGACTGGTTTATCCAACAGTTCCGCCGGCCCGGCTTTACGATCGAAGCCGGACAAGGCATTAATCCGCTTCCCATTGAGCAATTCGATTCTCTTTACGGTAAAGTAGAGTCGCTTATGGTAGAAGCTATGAGGCTAGCTGAGGAGTACAGCACCTTCCCTAATCCAAGTTGATTTCTCGTTCCAGGAGGTATTCATGCTTAAGTCGGCATTGCGTCAATGTTATTCGATTCTAAAGACCTTATCTTTAATTGCTCTCCTATATCTCGGTTTTCCGGCGAGTTCGTATGCATCCGCTGGCAGCGGCTTACCGGATTCAGCCCACAAAGTGATGATTGCCGTCTGTGTCGCTGGAGCGATTATCCTTATCTCTTTTGCAATCTTTGTATACCGCACTTCAAAGAAAAACCGACGTTCATAGGTGAATGAACATCGGTTCAGCAGCTAACTTTATTGGAATGGAGGGTTTGATCATTATGCGAAAACTATTGTCTCTGCGCCACTGGGCTCATGTATTCCGGAGAGTATTCCGCCTGTTAGGTTCAAATAAAGTTCCTGTTTACATGAAGCTTCTACTCGTCATACCAGCACTGTTATACTGGATTCTGCCTGATGTGATGCCCTTCATGCCAATTGATGATATTGCGGTAACGATGCTCTTGATGAACTGGTTCTCCTCCCGCTTGGAAGGAAGATACGAGCTGGAGGATTAATATTCTTCGGCTGGGAGCCGGATCCATCGTTTCAAATAGCCTTGCTCCATAAGCGCTTTGATCAGAATGATCAGGATCGGCGACAATATCAATCCAGCTACACCGAACAAGGACAAGGATATGATCATGAAGGAAAGCATAGTGAAGGCAGATACACCCAATGAATCTCCCGTTATCTTAGGCTCCATGATTTGGCGAACAAGAATGACCACTCCAAGCACGACGCTAATCCAGATCGCAAGCGATGTATTTCCTACGATGAATAAGTAAATAATCCACGGAATGAACACGGTGGATACACCGAGCAACGGTAGTACATCGAAGAACGCGGCTAGCAAGGCAATGGAGAATACATTCTTGACTCCAAGCAGCAGCAATGCCAGGAAAATAATGATAAACGTGATCGAAATAAGCTTGATCTGCGCTTTTAGATAAGAAACGATACCTTTTAACACATTCTCCTTGAGGAAGAAAAAGGCACTCTTGAACGTGCGCGGTGTTTTGTCACTGGCCAGCCGTTTCCATGTGTCGATCTCAATGCTTAGGAAATAGGCCAGTATTATTCCAATGGTGAAGTTCACTACAAACGATGAGAAAGAAGTTAGCATGGAGAATATCCAACCAAGGAACAAGGTAGCGAGATAGGCTCCTTTCTCTGTAACAACACGCGAGTATTCTTTGGCTTTGTCCACGATATCGGGCGGTAATGAATCCAACTTGGATTGCCAGTAGGCCGTATTATTCACGATCTGATCTTGCAAAGTCAGCGCGTAGCCCGGGATTTTTTGGGACAAGGAATAGATCTGCGCCGTGAAGATAGCTCCTAGCCCTATGAATACAGCTAGAATAAGGATGATGAACAGTAGGGTAGAGATTGCTGTCGCAATGGACTTCTTCATCCCGCGGCGATTCAGGAACTTGGCCAACGGTTCGATGATAGCGTAGATGACGAAGGCTAAGAAGATAGGCGTAGCGATCCGATACAAATAACTGAATGTCAGCATGAACAAATAGATGGTCAACACCATCAGACCAATGTCAAACACAGTTTTGTAATATTTTTTATAGAACGAAAGCATGGGTTCACCCCTTCATCAGTTAACCCTTATGGAGGGCCTCCCACTATTTTACATGGTACAACCTCCAAGGGCAATGCGGGCTTAAGATTAGACGATGCGAGCAAAACATGATATGATTTTGATGACTTAAGGGACAAGGAGTGATTGGACATGGAGTGCAAAATAACGCGCAGTGCGGCAAAAGTACTGCTCAAGGAACTGGAATTGGAAGAGAACAAAGGATTAAAGGTTAGAGTGAAAGTAGAGTTTACGCACGCTGGACTTGTTCAATACGCCTTAGGGTTGGATGACGCTGACGAAAACGACGAAATCGTAATGACCGATAAAGGGATTGAAGTGTTATTAGAGCGAACAGAAGATGTGCTGGACGGCGTTAAGATCGATTATTTGTATGTGCCGAACGAAGGGTTCTTCATTACTAACCCGAGCAAAGGAAATCTCGGCGAATAACACGCTGCCGCATTCGGGAAAGGAATACCTGAGTCATGGCCAATGATATACGGATTTGTGACAAATGCAAGCATATGAAGGTAAAGACAATGCTGCCTAAGCTGCAGAAACTTGTACCCAACACAGAGATCAAGGTAGGCTGCAAGTCCTATTGCGGTCCTTGTTCGCGAGCAGCGTTTATTTTCGTGAACGGGCGGTATATAACCGCACCCACGGAAGATGAAGCAATTGACAAGGCAATAAAATACTTAAAAGCATAACTGCTGAATGAGTAAGAGCATCTTTCCCTGTTGCAGGGATCGATGCTCTTTGACGTATCAACAGGACCAGGTCACTCGTAAAATGGGGTGCTGATCCTTCATTTTTTACCGGAGCTTCGTTTGGCCTTTTGGTTAGGAACAGGTCGGCTGCCGGCTCTTCTACCGCTCGGAGTTCTTGATTCTTTAATCTTGCGGAACAAAAAGATCCCATTGTATATTCCCGCTAAGCCTATGAACGCTAACATTAGTTGAAGAAGCAGTGAGTCAGGCTGCACAAAAAACACAATGACACAAATGACGGTGAACAATAAGGCCAATACTAACTCGATAAGGACAAGCAGATTCCATACATTGCGATTCATGATCCATCCACCTCTAGCATGCTCGGTTATGTGCTCTAGTCTATCACACCGAAGGGCAGCAAGCCATATAAGCATAAAGGACCTCAAAATAGTGTTGATGTCTTTGAATAACCTGTCCCTTTCCTCGGCTCATCCTTAGGAATACAATGCATTATTCCGAGAAATAGGGAGGAAAAATATGAATTCATACAGCTCGAAAAAACTTGGTGTGAATAGTAACAGCAGCGCTTTTTGTAGAAATGTGTGCAATTTATTCGGTTCGGGACGTGCATCTTGCCGTCGCGATTGCGCTGCTTGCTGCAGAGGAAAACGTAGAATGTCTGCAAATGTAAAGTCTAAGAACAAACATTGTGGATGCGGACACTGATCCAACCAGCATTGCAGCTAGAAATAGCGAATGGTTAGTTGGTTTACTTTGGTCAAGCAGGTGTAAAAAAACACAGATTTTTTGCAGGAACGGGCGTATATCCAATCCACAGGTCCCCTATATTCATACAGTGTGTAGTGTGGTGCAGCCACAAAGATGCATTGAAGAGAGGAGGACGGAACATGGGATTCGTTGGCGGAGCAGGTGTAGGTTGTGGAGTAGGATTCACCTCAGTCGGTATTATCTTGGTTCTTTACATCTTATTGGTGATTATAGTTCGCCCATTTGGCTTGTAAAATTCCTGTGTGAAGATACTCATAACCTGAAAGGCCGGTGCAATGCGCCGGTCTTCTTTTTTTTGTGTGAAAATACACAATTTAATTGATTGTAAATAGGAAAAAAGGACGATGCTTAACTTACCTCAATCTTGTATGCTATAAGAACTACATAAGAAATTACGACAAACTTCGAACATTCTCGATACGGCAAACCTGGTGAAAGCCAGCGGCGCAAAACTACAGGGGCTACTGCCTTTTAGGCTAAGCCAGCCAGTTACCGAAAGAAGTTGGAGTTTTTTCTGTTTATATGAGGATAAATTATCCCAAATTCTAATCAAAAAAAGGAGTGAATGACGTGTACGGGAATGCAGGTGTAATGGAGCAAGGGTTTTATTTCAAAGTAGGCGGCGATTTTTTTGGGATGTATCATACGTCGGAAGGTCCTAAGTTATTTTTCAACCGGGACAAATACATGCTTCGCGACAATTGCTGGGACGTAGAGCTTGTGATCGGACAGAAGAACAATCTGTTTACGTTTTATTGGAAAGGCGAAGTGAAAATATCTTTTCGTTGCTCCAAGCATCAGGATTTCATCCTGTCTCTGTTCAATTTGCTTCAGGAAAAGTTCACTCGGCCACAGATGGCTTAATATTGAATACCTGACCATCAATAGAAGGAAGCACTTTGAGTGGCCTCGCCGTCACGAACAAGGGCTTCCTTATTTGTTCTGGTGGGGAAAAGTTCCGTAACCGCTTCAAGCATGTCGTCCATTTGATGATGGAGAAGATGCTTATTTTAATCCAACAACGTTGCCGGAAAGTGCTGTCAATATTAATTAAGTCGCCTTTCATCAGGAAGGCAATTGCTATACAATATAAGTATAAACTCTAGTGCGATCCTGTTATTTGCTTCTGACACTACCTCTTGAAGGGTGCGAATGAGAATGAGAATATGGGACAAATGGCAGAAGAAGTCTTTCGGTAAGAAACTGTCCATGCTGCATGCTTGGAATGCTTGGCTTGTTCTCCTGCTCGCTGTAAGCGGTATTCTCTTGTTTATCAAACCTTTTCGTGAGCTAGGTGTCGTTAGGGTGCTAACCAAGGAAGGGCATATCTGGCTTGGTTTGATATCAACGGTTATCGTGCTGATCTATTTACCGCAAATGATTCGACATATCAGGCAGCTGCGAGGCAAGCCAGAGCAGCAATGGAACTTAAGTGTAGTCCTCATTCTGCTTGTCGGGTGGGTTGTGTCCGGGATTGTATTATGGCAATTCCGTCAGTTCCCTCCAGTGTGGAGCAATGTTGCATTAACTATGCATGACCTGTTTACTTGGGTAGGCGTTCCATACGCAATCTACCATTCTGTTACCCGCAGCCGTTGGCTGAAGATGCGTCGTCCAGGCGCTGTTATGCAGCGCGAAGCGGGTGAAGGCGTGCGTGAGAGTGAGGGAGCACCGAGAATGGAGACACCGCGCTCTGTGACGGAGACGGTGCGCGATGTCTTGTACACACGTCGTTCTTTTATTCGTTGGGGATTGTTGGGACTTCTGGTTGTGCTAATTGGCCCCAAATTCGGACGTTGGCTGTTCTCGGGAGGCGGTAGTGGGGGAATAGACTTAAATGCATACGATCCGTCAAAAGACGGCAATCGAATGCTTCCTGCTCCGCAACCGTTGCCAGATTCTATCGTTCCCGTAGGAGGCGGCAGTCAGGGGCATTTTCGGATTTATACGGTAACACCGATTCCATCATTCTCATCCGATAATTGGAAATTCACGATCTCGGGACTAGTTGATCGCCCCCAGAGTTGGGATTGGAAGCAGTTCACGGATTTGGCTAGAAGTGTTCAAGTGAGCGATTTTCACTGTGTAACAGGATGGTCCGTCTATAACAATACTTGGGAAGGAATTGCACTTTCGAAGCTGCTCGAAAAGGCAGGGGTGCAATCCAAAGCGCGAGTTGTGAAATTTTACTCCGGTGACGGGGTATATACGGACACCCTTACATTAGCTCAAGCAGCCTTGGATGATGTAATGGTTGCTGTTCTGCTTGACGGCAAGCCAATTCCCCAGGAGTTAGGCGGGCCTGTTCGTTTGATCGTCCCTAAGATGTACGCCTACAAATCTGTCAAATGGCTGCAAAGTATTGAGCTAATCGATAAAGACCACATCGGATATTGGGAAGCCAGAGGTTACGATACAGATGCTTGGGTGCCGAGTTTGAAGCCTAGGCAGGGCAATGTATAGAGCAAATCAGAGATAGACGATATTAAGGTTTGAAGGAGCTAAGGTACCAGATGACAACTAGACCAAGCAAGGAAACGGAACAAGAAAGCGAACTGGGAATGGAAGGACAATCGGAGTCAGGAGTTGGGGAGCGGCAGCCATCTGAGCTCCCCCGCGGCGGCTTCTATATCCATGATACTAGCTCAAGAACGCTTGTTGGGGATATATTGTTTCCTTTCGCTTATGATGAGCTAATGTGCAGAAAAGTAGGAGAAGGGGCTGCTCCGGTAGTCCACCTGTGGCGTCATGAGAAGGCGCTTGTGCTGGGACTTCGGGATCGGCGTCTACCTATGGCGGAGTTAGGAATGAATTGGCTTAGCGCGCAAGGGTATCAAGTTGGAGTTCGAAGTTCAGGCGGTGCCGCTGTTCCACTCGACCCTGGTGTCTTGAATATTTCCCTGATTGTACCGATCTCAGACGGCAAACAAAATTTCCAGACAGGGTTTCAGCTTATGCGTCAATTGATCGCAACTACGATGCAACGCTTCGGAGTTGCGATTGAAACTGGGGAAGTGATTGGCTCGTACTGTCCAGGCGCATACGATTTGGCTGTGGATGGACGTAAGTTTTGCGGTATTTCTCAGCGCAGACAGCACAAAGCTTTTGTTGTACAAGCTTTTGTAGTTGTTGAGGGTCATGCAGAGCGAAGGGGCCATATGGTCCGAATGTTCTATGAGATGGCGTCTGGAGAGGTGCTTGATGATGGGCTTAACCCTGTAGGAACACCAACTCTTGATTATCCGCATGTGAAACCATCTACAATGGGGAGCTTGGTAAGCTTGACGGCAGGAAAAGGGGTTACGATGCGCACATTCATATTGGCCCTTATGGAAACAATGCAGGCATGGGGGGCGTTGTCTGGTCGACATCCGAATCTTCCCTCGATGCAAGAAATGCAGACTCAAGCAGAGGTGCTTATGCAAAGGTACAATGGTGGAGAATAAGGATTGGCAAAGAACGACTCGGAGAATGGATCCGGGTCGTTTTTTTGGTGTGGAAGGTGAAGGCTATTAACCTAGAAAATGATGCAATGCGGAAGGTAGCTCCTGCTGCCAGAATCCCCAAAGATGTTTCCCTTCCTCCTCTAGATAGGTCAGGCGTGTGTTCCTCTCCTCAAGCAGCCCGCGCGCTGCTCGATTAGCTGCAAGAAAATCGAATGTTCCTCGTGTAGTCTCCACACTTTCCTCCTGCAGCCCAATCAGCATGTAGAGTTCAAGCCAAGACAGATCTTGCTCATGCCGGATTCGCTCTTGTGTACTAGCCAAGAAAGCCCCTGACAGCGACAAGACTCGTGTGAACAAGTCGGGACAGTCCAATGCTAAATGCAGCGATACGGTACCGCCTAATGAATCCCCAGCAAGAATACGGGATTCAGGGTTCGTTCTTACCGGATACTTCCTCTCGACAAAGGGAACTAACTCTTCCGCGAAAAAACGGCAATAAGCGGAGAAACGTGACCCTTCTGGAGAATATTCTTCGGTCCGAACCGCTTTATTCACATCAACCGCTACTATTATGGCAGGATCCAGATCTTCATCCAATATCAATCGAGTCATTTGGGTAGCAAGCCGCCCGAAATTGATGAAATCTTCTCCATCCTGACAGTAAAGAACAGGGTAAGTGAGCAGCTCGTTATACCCCGGCGGAAGCACGATCCGTATCGATCTTGTTTCTTGCAATGCTTCTGAGGGTAAGTTTTCTTTGATAAGGGTACGTTTGTAGTAGATCGAGTCATCCATTGAATATGTCTCCTTAATCAGTTAAAAATAGGGAGTGAAATATTAATTTATTGCACAAAATAACCGTTGTGATTCGACAAATTCGACAAAAAAGAGGAAGTTGTCACTAGCTTTTTCTGAAACTGTACTATATAATGATAGTGCCCTGTTATACTTGATATTATCAAGGAAACTGCATTCTACAAGTACAGACTTATACAGTTTCTTGATACAGCTTATGTAATATACTATAACAGTTTTTGAATAAGGCAGCAAACAATACTAGTTCGAGGTGATTGCCATGAGCAAATCTTTATCCGAAGTCAGGATGGAAGAGATTCAGCCGTTAACGATTCTTTCCGGAGACGGAGCAGTTATTGATCAAGAAGCTTTGCCGAACTTAAGCGATGAACAATTACGTGAGCTTATGCGCCGTATGGTGTTTACTCGCGTATGGGATCAACGTGCAGTCAGCTTGAACCGTCAAGGCAGATTGGGGTTCTATGCTCCGGTTTCCGGTCAGGAAGCATCCATGATCGGCAGCGAATACGCATTGACGAAGGAAGATTTCGTATGTCCAGGATACCGGGATATGCCGCAGATCGTATGGCATGGGTTGCCCATGTATCAGGCTTTCCTATACTCCCGAGGCCATCAGCATGGCGGTCAAATTCCGGATGACGTGAATGTGCTAATGCCGCAAATCATCATCGGAGCGCAAATTGTACAAGCAGCGGGCATTGCAATGGGATTCCAAAAACGCAAACAAAACAATGTAGTTATAACATATACAGGTGACGGCGGTTCTTCACAAGGTGACTTCTATGAAGGAATGAACTTTGCGGGAGCTTTTAAGCTGCCTGTCATATTTGTCGTGCAGAACAATGGCTATGCGATCTCAACGCCTCGTGATAAGCAATCGGCTGCGAAGACGATAGCTCAGAAAGGTCTTGCTGCAGGAATTCGTAGCGTTCAAGTCGACGGAATGGATGTACTGGCTGTATACAAAGCAACGGCAGATGCAGTTGAACGCGGCCGCAACGGTGAAGGTCCAACTCTTATTGAAGCCATCACATATCGGTTCTCTCCTCACTCCATGTCCGGAGACGATCCAACCAAATATCGCACCAAAGATGAAGAAGCGGAATGGGCAACCAAAGATCCGCTAGTTCGTTTCCGTAAATATCTGGAGTCCAAAGGGCTTTGGACGGAAGAAGATGAGAATAAAGCTTCCGAGGAAGCTAAGGAAACAGTAGCTGAACAAATCAAAAAAGCTGAGTCCACTGAGAAGATGACGATTCCTGGTCTTATCGACAGCATGTTCGAGACGCCGACCCAGCAATTGCAAGAGCAGAAGGCGGCTTATACCGCTGCGAAAGGGGATCATTAAGCCATGGCACAAATGACGATGATTCAAGCGATTACGGATGCGATGCGCGTTGAGCTCGAGCGCGATCCGAACGTATTGATTTTTGGAGAAGATGTAGGGAATGTAGGCGGGGTTTTCCGGGCAACGGAAGGCTTGCAGAAGCAGTTTGGCGAAGATCGGGTATTTGATACGCCACTGGCGGAATCTGGGATTGGCGGTCTTGCAGTTGGTCTAGGCGTGATGGGTTTCCGTCCAATTGCCGAGATCCAGTTTATCGGTTTTATGTTTGAAATGATGGATTCGATTGTTGCTCAAGCATCCCGTATGCGTTACCGTTCAGGCGGCAAGTACAACAGTCCGATTACATTCCGTACCCCTTTTGGCGGCGGTGTGAAGGCTCCTGAGCTGCACTGTGACAGTCTGGAAGGCTTGATGATTCAAACTCCGGGTATCAAGGTAGTATGTCCTTCCAATCCTTATGATGCAAAAGGACTGCTTATCGCAGCGATTCGTGACAACGATCCGGTCTTCTTTTTGGAGCACCTGAAATTATACAGATCATTCCGTGCTGAAGTGCCTGAAGGAGATTATGTAGTACCTCTTGGCAAAGCGAATATTGTTCGTGAAGGAACAGATGCTACAATCATTACTTATGGTGCTATGGTTCACACTTCTCTCAAAGCAGCAGAAGAAATTGAGAAATCCCGCGGGGCCAAAATTGAAGTTATCGACTTGCGCACACTTAGCCCGTTAGATATAGATACAATTGTAGAGTCCGTTAAAAAGACTAACCGGGCCATTGTGGTACAAGAAGCTCAGAGGTCTGCAGGTGTTGCGGCTGAAGTGATTGCTCAGATTAGTGAAAAAGCGATTCTTCATTTAGAAGCCCCAGTATTGCGTGTAGCTTCGCCGGATACGGTTATGGGCTTCCCGCAAATTGAAGAAGAGTGGTTACCGAATCCAGCTCGTATTATTGACGGTTTGAATAAGGTTCTTGATTTCTAATGAATACCGGGGCCCCCGGAAAGTAATCCGAATTAGCTTCAGAGTGACACTTCACTTTGTGGGGTGAATGGAGGAGGAAGAACTAGTGGCTATTTATAACTTCAGACTCCCTGAATTGGGGGAAGGCTTGCATGAAGGCGAAATCGTCAAATGGCATGTGAAGCCTGGTGATACGATTCAAGAAGATGCAACGATTATGGATGTGCAGAATGATAAAGCAACCGTTGAGGTTCCTTCACCTGTAACAGGTAAAATCGTTGAGATCAAAGTAAGCGAGGGAACGGTTTCCGTAGTAGGAGACATCCTCGCGACGATTGACGTCGAAGGCGAATTGCCGCCTGACGTCCATGCAGGTCACGGCGATGCTGGACATGCGGCTCCGGCTGCAGCGCCTGAGAAACAGCCTGAGGCGCCATCGCAAGAAGCGGCTCAGCCTGCCGTTGGCGGTTCGGTAGCCGATAAGGTAGCGAATGTGAAGCTGGAAACCGCGTCTAATACTGCAAGTGCAGGCGGAACAGCGAGTGCAGCGGCTGCTGCGCCAGAACCAAGCGGCGCGGTGCTGGCGACGCCGAGCGTACGTAAGCTCGCTCGCGAGAAGGGCGTAGCCATCGCCCAAGTGCGTGGTACCGGCCGGAACGGCCAGGTTACACGGGAAGATGTGTTAAGCTTCGAAGCGGGCGGCGGCCAAGCAGCGCAGGCAGCAAACGGCGAACAAGCAGGCGCAGAAACCGCGAGTGAGAGTAAAGCTTCTGCTTCAACGGCTGCAGCAGTGGCAGGAGATCGCGTTGAAGAACGCGTACCGCTTAAGGGAATTCGTAAAGCGATCGCGAACGCCATGGTGAAGTCGGTATACACTGCGCCTCACGTTACAATCATGGACGAGGTAGATGTAACGGCATTGGTGGAATTGCGTGAGAAAGCTAAGCCACTGGCTGAGAAGAAGGGCGTCAAGTTAACCTATCTTCCTTTCATCGTGAAGGCACTGGTTGCTGCCGTTCGTCAATTCCCGGCACTTAACGCATCGATCGATGATGAGAAGAGCGAAGTGGTGTACAAGAAATATTACAACATCGGTATTGCTACCGATACGGATAATGGTCTGATCGTACCTGTAGTGGCAGATGCAGACCGCAAGAACGTATGGTCGATCGCGAATGAGATCAAAGACCTTGCAACACGCGGTCGTGACGGTAAGTTAGCCTTGAGCGAGATGAAGGGCGGCACGATCTCGATCACGAATATCGGCTCGGCAGGAGGGATGTTCTTCACTCCAGTAATTAATTATCCTGAAGTGGCCATCCTAGGTACAGGACGTATTTCCGAGAAACCAATTGTGAAGAACGGCCAGATTGTTATTGGTAAAGTTATGGCATTGTCACTGAGCTTTGATCACCGCTTGATTGATGGAGCTACCGCACAAAATGCGATGAATTACATCAAGTCGTTGCTGGAAGATCCGCAATTGCTTGTAATGGAGGTGTAACAACATGGTTGTAGGAACATTTACTACGGATGTAGACGTATTGGTTATCGGTTCCGGACCTGGAGGTTACGTGGCTGCTATCAGGGCTGCACAGCTAGGGAAATCAGTCGTTGTAGTGGATCGTGCGGAAGTGGGCGGAGTTTGCTTGAATCGCGGGTGTATTCCATCCAAAGCGCTGATTAATGCCGCTCATCAATATGAGACCATGACACATGCTTCGGAGATCGGAATTACAGCCGAAGGTGTCAAGATTGATTTCAATAAAGTGCAAGAGTGGAAAAACACGGTTGTAAAGAAGCTGACAGGCGGGGTTGCATCGCTTCTCAAGGGCAATAAAGTACAAGTCATTCAAGGGGATGCATTCTTTGTCAATGAGAGTGTTGTGAGTGTAGCGACCGAGAATGAAGCTTCTCAATATAAGTTCAATCAATGTATTATTGCAACGGGCTCGACTCCAATTGAGCTTAAAGCATTCAAATACGGCAAACGAATTTTATCCTCTACAGAGGCATTGGCATTGTCGGAAATTCCGAAAAGCCTGATTGTTATAGGCGGCGGATATATTGGGATTGAATTGGGTCAAACCTTCGCTAAGTTCGGAACGAAAGTAACGGTTCTGGAAGGCTCAGACACCATTCTGCCGGGATTCGAGAAAGAACTTTCTCGCTTCGTGAGCCGTAACCTGAAAAAGGTTAATGTGGACGTGGTTACTGAAGCATTGGCGAAGGAGTCTAGGGTGACTGACTCGGATGTCACAGTATCCTATACTGTGAAAGGTGAAGACAAGGAGCTTACGGCCGATTATGTTCTGGTAACCGTAGGCCGCCGTCCGAACACTTCCGATCTTGGCTTAGAATCCATTGGTGTAAAAATGAACGAACGCGGATATATCGATATTGACGCCCAATGCAAAACAAGTGTCACGAATATTTATGCGATCGGAGACATTGTGGCAGGCCCCGCACTAGCTCATAAAGCTTCCTATGAAGGAAAAGTTGCAGCTGAAGTAATTGCAGGGAAATCCAGTGTTATTGATTACAAAGCGATTCCGGCTGTCGTCTTCTCGGATCCAGAGATAGCAAGTGTGGGTCTAAGCGAAACGGAAGCGAAAGCGCAAGGATCAAATGTAGTAACAGGAAAATTCAACTACGCTGTTAATGGCCGAGCGCTTACGATGAATGCAGGAGATGGGTTCGTTAAGCTTGTAGGCGACAAAGATACAGGCCTATTGCTGGGTGCCCAAATCGTAGGTCCGGAAGCGTCCAATCTGATTGCTGAGATGGGCCTTGCTATCGAGATGGCAGCTACGCTTGAAGATATTGCACTCACGATCCATGCTCACCCAACGTTAGGTGAGATCGCGATGGAAGCGGCAGAAGTTGCCTTGGGTCATCCGATTCATTCCATCGTCAAGTAAGTCATGCTTTACGTAAGTCAAAAGAAGCATTTTTCGTTTCTCGGAACGAAGAATGCTTCTTTTTTTCTGTTTTTAATGAGGAAAAGCAGGAATATTATGGGACAATCCAGAATATATAGTACTTTAGGATCATTTTTTATGGAAGTAGGAGATAAAATGAGATTAATCACACGATCAGATTTCGATGGATTGGTTTGCGCCATGTTGTTTAAGAAGCTGGGCATGGTGGATGAGATGAAATTCGTACATCCCAAGGACGTTCAAGACGGTCTAGTTGAAGTTACGTCTAACGATATATTGGCTAACCTGCCATATGCTCCGGGCTGCGGGTTATGGTTCGACCATCACTCCAGTGAACTCCAACGCATGGGAGAGCCTGTTGCCTATGAGGGAGAGACACGGATCGCTCCAAGCGCGGCGCGTGTTGTGTATGATTATTATGGCGGTCGAGAACGGTTTGGCGATATAGACGATATTATGGCGGGAGTCGATAAAGCGGATTCCGCGCAATTCAACGCACAGGAAATCTTGAACCCCGAAGGTTGGGACTTGTTATCCTTCTTGATGGATTCAAGGACGGGACTTGGCAGATTCCATGATTATCGGATTAGTAACTATCAACTGATGGAGAAGCTGGTAGATGAGATTGGGAACAAGGGTGCAGAAGAGATCCTGAACTCTCCGGATGTGCAAGAACGTGTGAAACGTTATTATGAGCTGAACGCGCCTTATCAGGAAATGCTGCGTCAATACACGACTACCGTCGGTAACGTAATTGTGACCGATTTGCGCGGGGTGGAGACGATATACCCAGGCAATCGGTTTATGATCTATGCTCTGTTTCCGGAGCAAAATATATCGATCTGGATTGTGGAAGGCAAAGGTAAACAGAATTGTGTATTTGCCTGCGGTCATAGCATTATTAACCGAACCTCGACGGTCGATGTTGGCGCTTTGATGCTGCAATATGGCGGTGGAGGGCATAAGCCGGCAGGAACATGTCAAACTCCGTATGAGGATGCTAATCGTGTATTAAATGAGCTTATTAGCAATATGAATCAATAATAGGGAAAGAGGCGGGGCTGATGCCGAACTATTTTTTTCAGGAAATATGGACACCTTTGAAATTAATAGGCGTTAAATTTTTTCGTGACGATGAAGGAAACGTTTGGATCAAATGGTTCTCCCGCCCTCGAAGAAGACTAAAGTAGTTGGTAAATAAATAACCAGGTAGCCGGGGTCCACACTCCGTCTCCTGGTTTATTTGTGTCTATATCAATTACTGAGCAAAAACCTTATGAATCAAGTCGGGGTGCGCTTTCAATAACCATGCCAAAAAACGAAGTTGGACAAAAGGCTCAAGCTTCAGGTGCTCAGGATACGGTCGGCGTGTAGTGCTTCGACCGCCCCAGGCTTGGAATTCCCCATAAGTGTAACTGGTGTCTGGTTCGCAAAGCTTCATTATTTCCTGATCACTGAGTAGAATAATCCCTTTCGTTTCCCCGCTTAGTTCAGGTTCTTCGAATGTACGGGCCCAGAACATCGCATTATGGAGCGATACTAAGATAGGGTCTACTTCATGCAGCGGCTCTTCTTGGGTGTAAGGGGATAGGATCAGTTCGAAACTACCAGCAGTAGATTCCAGATAAAAGGACTGAGTTGACGGCAGAAGGACGACATCCCGATTCGTCTCCTCCTTGGCTTCCCTTATCGCACATTGAACCGGAGATTCACCATTCTCAATATGGCCCCCGAATCGCACAATTCCCAAGTTGCCGGAATGGCGATTCGGGCCGAAGGCAAAAGCGAAGTAATGCTTATAGCGCAAATATATCCCCGCTGTATTCATCAGGCACCTGCCTTATAAACGATTAGAACCGGATTGTTAACTATGAGGCTGCTCGTCTGTTCGACGCGGCGGAAGAGGTCCCATGTACTGCAGCAGCGCGCATTCAATCCGGGCGTTGAACAGCTTCCGTTTCTTATCCGCTGGACGGCCGAAGTAATGCTCGAACTGCTTGCTTGGGCTTAAGATGAAAGCGGACCAAGTGTCGAGCCGCTTATAGATGGAGCCGAGCTGTCGGATGACCTGCTCCACCTCTTCAGATGTGCCGATCCGCTCCCCATAGGGCGGGTTCGTGATGATACAGCCGTAGTCGCCTTGCGGCTGCCACTTGCCCACCGGAGTCTCGTAGAATGAGATCTCCGTGGACAAGCCGGCGCCTTTGGCGGCAGCTAACGCGACCTCGATCGCCTCGCGGTCGATATCCGAGCCGACGATCTCGAGCGGCTCGTCGTCGCGCACAAGATCGTACGCCTCCTCACGCGCTCGCTGCCACAGTGCCTGCGGCACCGCGTCCCACGCCTCGGCGTCGAAAGTGCGCCGGAGTCCCGGCGCCAAGTTCCACCCGATCATTGCAGCCTCGATCGGAATCGTGCCCGACCCGCAGAACGGGTCGTGCAAGGGCCTGCCTGGCCGCCAGCGGCTCAGTAATACCATGGCAGCGGCCATGGTCTCCTTCAACGGCGCCTCTGTGACAAGCTTGCGGTAGCCGCGCTTGTGCAGCCCTATACCGCTCGTGTCGAGTGTAAGAGTCGCTATATCATTCAGCAGCGAGACCTCAATCACGTAGAGCGGGCCATCCTCCGGAAACCACTCGGTGTTGTATCGCAGCTTCATTTTCTCCACAATGGCTTTCTTTACAATCCCTTGGCAAGCAGGAACACTGGATAATTGTGATTTATGCGAGCGTCCATTCACAGGGAATTCTGCGTGACCAGGAATCCAATCCGGCCATGGCAATGCTTTGGTACCCTCGAACAGCTCATCGAAAGTAGTCGCCTTGAATTCACCTAATTTAATAAGTACTCGGTCTGCAGTTCGCAGCCATAGATTTGAACGGCAAATGGCTAATGGATCAGCCCAATATGCAATTCTGCCATTCTCTACACGGACATCGGTGTATCCGAGATCTCGCACTTCCCGTGCAACTACGGCTTCCAGGCCCATCGGGGCTGTTGCCACTAACTGTATTCGTTCGGTCAAGTTCATTCACTCCGTTTATGGTTTGCCTTCCCCTTTGGGAAATCATACAATTAAGTATAGGCGAAACAGCAAGTTGATACAAATGATTCGATGCGAAACCGTTTTTACTACATAGAAGAGGGGTATGGAGAATGACAGAACAACTGTTGACTGCAGAACAATATGCGGAGAGCTTGTATGAAGAAGATGCAGACCTGGTTCGAGTGCTTGAGGGGATTCGGGCTAACGGGATGCCAGAGATCTCGATTGCAGCCGGTTACGGTCGACTGCTAACGATGTTAGCCCGCATGAAAGGGGCGAAACGAATTCTTGAGATAGGGGCGTTGGGCGGCTATAGCGGAATTTGTTTGGCTAGAGGATTAAGCGAAGAAGGTCGTCTTATTTCTCTGGAGCTAAAAGAAGAGTTCGCTGCTGTTGCGCGCAAGCACCTGACTGATGCGGGTCTTGGAGACAAGGTGGAATATCGGATTGGGGAAGCGCTTGATAGTTTGAAGCAATTGGAGCAAGAGGGGATACGTTTCGACTTCTACTTCATAGATGCAGACAAAGGGAATTACGTGAATTATCTGGAATGGGCCATTCGTCTGGCTAACCCTGGAGCGGTCATAGTAGGGGATAATTCCTTGATGCGCGGACGGGTGATCGATCCGAAAGTAACTTCCAATTCGGTTCAAGTGATGCGTAAGTTCAATCAGATGATTGCTTCGGACCCAAGGCTGGAGAGTACTCTGTTACCAGCATACGACGGGCTTTGTATCGCAAGGGTTAAGGGCTAGTATATTTATGAGTAGTAAGGAGGGAGGGAGGAAAGAAGTCTCCCTCCTTAACTATGATGTAGCTTTCTGTTGAGTAATACTCACCGTAATACGATCCTGCTGTTCCTCTCGCGAGGTCTCGGTTATGATCCAGTAAGGAGATAAGCTTAACCGAAGCTCGTCTAATTCCTCCTGCCGTAATTTCAATCCCTCAATACGGTCCGGGAAATTCGGATAATCCCGTTCCCTCAGCTTCCCGTATGTCAGGCCGATGTAATATTTCATCCCGTTAATGGTGTTGAACGTAATTTGGTACCCATGTCGGACTGCTTGCTCCAGCTTGTCCGGATTCTCCGAGGCATACTCAATCAAATTATTGAAGTCCAATTCACCCTCAGCAATCCCATGAAAAGCTTCTAAATTCCCGCTCTTCGCCTCATGCAGCAGCGTTTCATCCGATAACCCGGAAGAACGGGCAGCTTCAATCAGAATGGCTGTATTTTGTGATACTTTGATTCTGCTCTGATCATTCGCATTCATATTCTCACCCTTTTTCCATGATCATTTATCGTACAAGTGACAGGCCACCCAATGCCCCTTGGATATTTCCTTCATACGGGGTGCTTCCTCAGCACACTGAGTCATGGCGTGAGGACAGCGTGTACGAAACTTGCAGCCGGAAGGCGGGGCGAGAGAGCTAGGTATGTCTCCTGTTAATACGATGCGGTCTCGTTTGGCAGCACGAGGATCTGGCACTGGTATAGCGGACAGCAAGGCTTGTGTGTAAGGATGTGCAGGGTGCTCATACAGCTCATCGCTCTCTGCTATTTCCGCAAGACTGCCGAGGTACATGACTCCGATTCGATCCGAGATATGGCGGACCATAGATAAGTCGTGAGCGATGAACAAGTAGGTTAAGCCGAGCTCTGTCTGAATATCCTCCAGCATATTCACCACTTGAGCTTGGACAGACACATCTAAGGCGGAGATAGGCTCATCGCACAGGACAAACTCCGGTTTCACCGATAAAGCGCGCGCAATGCTTATCCGCTGCCGCTGACCGCCGCTGAATTCGTACGGATAACGGTCAGCGTGTTCTTTTTTCAAGCCGACCTTCTCCAGTAAATCCACAATGACTTCCTTGCGTTCTTTCGCTGAATGTACTCCATGAATGGCCAGAGGCTCGCCGATCAGTTCGGTCACCGTCAGAGCGGGGTTCAAGGAAGAGTAGGGGTCCTGGAATATCGCTTGCATTCTTCTACGGAACGGCTTCATATGCCGCTCGTTAAAATGAGCGAGATTATGTCCGTCGAACAGAATCTCACCGTCACTAACGTCGTATAGGCGAATAATGCTTCTTCCAGTTGTGGATTTGCCGCTGCCGGATTCCCCCACCAGGCCAAAGGTTTCTCCACGGTTAATATCGAACGATACGTCATCCACAGCCTTTACTTCCTGAATCGTACGGCCGAACAAGCTTTTCTTAGTCGGAAAAGATTTCTTGAGATTCTTTACTTGAATAAGAGGAACATCTTCCATTTGTTTGATCTTATTTGCCAAGTTTCGATCCTTCTTTCTCATTAATATTCGGATCGAGCAACCAACACAGGGAACGATGCTCTGACCCGGCATCATAATAAGGAGGACGCTCGGAGCATATATCCATCGTATGAGGACATCTTCCGGCAAAAGGACATCCGGGAGGCGGGTGCAGCAGATCCGGAGGTGTCCCTTCAATCGGGACCAGCCTCTCACGAACCCCCTTCTGTATGCGCGGAACAGAACGCAGAAGACCTATAGTATAAGGATGCTGAGGCTTGTAGAATATTTCATCCACAGGTCCTTCCTCCATAACGAGCCCTCCGTACATAACAACGACTCGCGTACATATTTGTGCAACGACTCCCAAGTCATGCGTGATCAGCATAATAGCCGTATTTGTCTTCCTCTGCAAATCCTTCATCAGGTCTAGAATTTGCGCTTGTATGGTAACATCGAGTGCAGTTGTAGGTTCGTCTGCTATTAATAGCTCAGGTTCGCAGGATAACGCCATCGCGATCATGGCGCGCTGCCTCATTCCGCCGCTGAATTCATGTGGATACTGGTTCATCCTCTCCACAGGGGAAGAGATACCCACAAGCGTAAGCAACTCCACTGCTCGAGCTTCAGCCTCACGTTTACTAAGATGACGATGACGCATCATAACTTCGATTAGCTGACCTCCAATGGTGCGTACCGGGTTCAAGGAAGTCATCGGGTCTTGGAAGATCATGGCGATCTGATTACCTCGAACTTTACGCATCTGCTTCTCGGAGAGCTTTAATAAATCCTGGCCCTCGAAAGTGACAGTTCCCTCAATGATCTTGCCGGGGCGAGGGATAAGAGAAAGGATCGACTTCGCCGTGATGCTTTTGCCGCTTCCTGATTCTCCTACAATGCCGACAACTTCTCCCTTTGCAATCTGGAAGCTTACTCCTCTTACCGCTTGCACTTCTCCCGCTCTTGTGAAGAAGGAAGTTTTCAGATCCCGTACATCCAATAACTGTTGGGCCATGTTGGGCCACACTCCTTTCTACCGTTGGTTAACCCGCGGCTCAAAGGCGACTCGAAGCAAATCGCCTAAAACATTGAAGCTGAGCACAGTCAGTAAAATGAACAAACCCGGAAATATAGCCAAATAGGGGGCATCACTTATGAAGCCTTGCGCATTATTCAGCATACTGCCCCAGGATGAATTCGGCTGTTGAATACCGAGACCGAGAAAGCTTAGTGAAGACTCCATTAGAATGGCAGTTGCGATATTGATTGTGGCCGATACGATTACGGTAGATATAATATTCGGAATAATGTGCATCGTAATGGTTCTTAATCGGCTTTGACCCGATATTGTTGCATACAGCACATATTCGCGTTCTTTGATCGACAGCGTCTCTGCGCGAACCAGTCTTGCGATATTCATCCAAGTAAGCAGGCCTATAATGAGGATGATGTTCTGAATGCCTGGTTTGAAATACACACTTACAATCAGCATGATCAAGAAAGAGGGGACCGACATGAAGATATCGACAAGTCTCATGAGCAAGGCATCCAAGCGACCCCCAATGAAGCCGCTAATCGTTCCTATTGCCGTGCCAACCACGGTGGCAATGAGCATGGCCAGAAAAGCTACCGAAAGGGAGATACGCCCTCCATACAAGGCTCTTGTGAAATAATCACGCCCATAATCGTCTGTTCCGAACCAATGATTGCCGTTCGGAGCTTGCAGTCGATCTTGCACTACAATTTGATTAGGGTCATAGGGGCTAAGGAAGGCAAGCAAGGATGCAATCGTAAATATAGCCAGCAACAGGAGTGCTGCTAATCCTAGCTTTCGTTCCAGAAGTTCTCTTCGTAAATTGTCCCATATTCGTTTGTTCATATCGCTTAATTCCCCGCCTTAATTCTGGGATCAGCCACAGTGTAAAGTAGATCAGCGAGCATATTCCCGACAACCAGCATAATGGAGGTAAGCATCGTAATAACCATAATAATCGGATAATCGAAGCCGAACATAGCTGTGACCCCGAATGATCCCATTCCCGGCCAAGAAAAGACTGTTTCTGTAATGATTGCGCCTGCTATTAGCTCCGGCAGAGACAATCCAAGGATTGTAATAACAGGAAGGAGTACATTTTTCAACACGTGTCGGAATAACACATCCCGCTTGGAGGAGCCATAGGCGAATTGAAGCTGCACGTAGTCTTCCTGGAGCTGCCCGATCGTGTTGGAGCGGACATAACGCATGTAGACGGCGAAGTTCATGAAGCTGAGCACGATACAGGGAAGAATCCCGTGTTTAATAATATCCCAGACTGAATGTACGCCGATTGTGCGCATGCCCATACTCGGTAACCAATGCAGCTTGATGGCGAATAGATAAATTAGCAGAATAGCTAACCAAAAGCTCGGAATCGATATCCCTATGTAAGAAATGAAATTCAAGCCTTTATCGATCCAACGGTTCTTATTAGCTCCAGCCAGCAATCCGAGTGGAATCGCGAGCAGCAAGGATACAACGAGTGAAACCCCCATCAAACCTACAGTTGCAGGAAGTCTGTCTAATACTTGTTGGAGTACAGGACGATGATTGATCAACGAATAACCTAAGTCCCCTCTCAACGCGTTCTTCAGCCATAACACGTATTGAACAATAGCAGGCTTGTCCAGGCCCAGATTATGACGGATTCTTGCCACGTCCTCCGGACTCATGTTCGGGGTTACAAACGACTGGACAGGATCGCCGGGGGCTAGCTTGATTAGTGCGAAAGATAAGACGGAGATAAAGAACAGCAGCGGAATGGCCTGCAGCAGTCTCCTCCATATTAGTTGGTTCATACGGTGTCCCTCCTGCAACCTTGCAATAGAATGAAAATAAGCTGATGCTGCATCAGCTTATTGTCGTATCAAGTGTGTACCTTTATTTCACGTACAGTTTACCCAGATTCTCGAACATAATGACTGGCTTCGTGATCGCTTCCTTCAAGCCTTCGTATTTTTTGTCTACCACAATAATGGATTTGGTGTAAGCAATCGGATAGAACAACATCTCATCGGCAACGAATTGTTGGATTTTCTTGTACAGGTCAGCGCGCTTTGCGGCATCTGTCTCGATCGCAGCCTTAGCCCACATCGCATCGAAATCTTTATTGACATAGTGAGAATAGTTGTAGGCCTCCGTACTCACGAATAAGGATTTATAAGCGTCTGGTTCAAAGCCCATAATGTAACCGCCCATTGACAGCTCGAAATCAGTGTTTTTCGGGTTCATCATCTTGGAGCTGTAAGCAGAAGGATCGAGCGGAAGGGGCTCCACTTCTAAGCCTACGTCCTTAAGCTTTTGCTGGATGTAGAGCGCTTGGCTTGTTTGCGCTTTGTTCGAATTCACATAGGCCAGGCGCAGCTTTAATTTATCTACTCCAGCGCTTTTCAATAATTCTTTGGCTTTGTTCACGTCATATTTGTAATTGTTAACATCTTTGCTGTGATACAGAGTATCCGGTGTAATCACAGATGGTGCCGGCTCTGCAAAATCAAGCGATGTGTAGGATGCGGTAATCAAATCTTCTTTATTAATTGCGTACGCAACAGCCTGTCGAACTTCTTTTTTCTTCAGCGCTTCAATATTCGTGTTAAAAGCCATATAGGCCAATCGCCCTTCGTTGAAGGAAACGATATTGAATTTACCCATATCTGTGAATTTCTTGTTGTCCTGCGGATCGATGAACTTCATGTTGATCTCGCCGTTCTGCATGGCCAGATTGGCAGCATTCGTATCTTTGGCTACGCGATATGTCACGGAATCCAGATAAGGCTTCCCGCCGACAAACCCATCGAATCGTTCTAAGGTTACATATTCGCTTGGCTTATACTCTTTGAATTTGAAGGGCCCGGAGCCGACAGGATTGTTATTCTTGGCGCTCTTTTCCATATCTGCTTCACCCGTGTAGATGTGTTTAGCAATCGGGAATACCTGCACAAGTGCACCTTCGAATGCGGCCGTTACTTGCGGAAGGATGAATTCAACTGTAGTATCATCGATTTTGGTAGCTGTAATTGGCTTTCCTTCTAGAACGAACAAGCTTCTTAGGAAGCTATGCTGCTTTTCATCGAGAATGCTTTGAATCGTAAAAACAACATCGTCAGCTGTCAGCTTTTGGCCGTCATGCCAAGTTAGATTGCTTTTTAGCTTGAGCGTGTATTTAAGAAAGTCTTGTGAAGGCGTAAGGCTTTCTGCCAACACGAACGACTTTTTGCCTTCAATAATGGAGAAAAGAGGGGCGTACAAGGATTGGTTGATCGTCAGGGTAACTCGATCTCCCGCGTAAATTTGGTTTAGAGCTTTGGGGTCATCGCCCACACCAATAATTAAGCTTCCGCCACTTTTGGGAGCACCCGTAGATGGAGTTGCGGCTGTATCACCTGTAGGGGAAGGGCTTGTTCCTGTCGTACCGCAAGCGGCTAGGACGAGAAGGATTAAAGAGAGTATTGCTGCTGTCCAAAACCGATTCTTGTTGCGCATGTGTTGGATTCCTCCGTGTCTGATGTTGTAGGATTGTTTTCTATGCCCTTAAGATGTCCATAACGTTCCAAATGTAATCTCTAGGCTTGGCAATTTTGTAATACAAATGAAATGTATTTTTCATCTTATTTTAAGAAACAACCTCTATAATAAGTCTCAACCCCCTTTTTGATATATATAAACCTTGAAGACCCACAGCCAATGGCCGTGGGTCTCTTTCTGTCTTTATATCAGTATTTTTATCATTGACAATGATTCTCAGTATCAATATAATAAGGGTTGTTGAGAATCATTATCAAGAATATGGGGGAGTTATTGTTATGTCATCAGTATTTAAATCCGTTTCCTTAGTGCTTACACTCGCACTAGTATTTGTCACAGGCTGTGGAAGCAAAACGGAAGAAACCAAGCAACCAGGAGCCACTGCTGCTCCATCATCATCGCCATCGGCTTCAGCAAGCCCTGCTGCTCCGCCAGCAACGAAATCGATCAAGCATGCTGCAGGCACAACAGAAATTAAAGGCACACCTAAAAAGATTGTAGCCCTGGAATGGGTTTATGCTGAAGACGTTTTGGCACTAGGCGTTCAACCTGCAGGCGTAGCCGACATTACTGGTTACAAAAGCTGGGTAAACGTGAAGCCTGCTTTGGGAGCCGATGTCGTTGATGTCGGAACACGTCAAGAGCCAAGCTTAGAGAAGATCGCCAGCTTGAAGCCAGATCTTATTATCGGGGTAAGCTTCCGGCACAAAGCGATCTATGACAAGCTGACCGCCATTGCCCCTACATTGTTATATGAACCGTATCCGGCAGAAGGTAAAGGAAGCCAGTATCAGGAGATGGAAGATACATTGAAATCCATTGCCGATGCATTGGACAAGAAGACAGAGGGCGAGACTGTCCTTAAGAATATGAACGCTACATTTACCAAAGCAGCCGAGAAGCTTAAGGCGGCTAAGAAGGAAGGTTCCGAGTTCGCATTGGCTCAAGCCTTCACCTCCAAAGACATTCCAGCCATACGTATTTTCACCAATCAGTCTATGGCTGCAGAGATTCTTCAGAAGATAGGCCTTAAAAATGCGTTCCAATCAACCAAGTTTGAAATGTATGGGTATTCGGAAAGCACTGTAGAAGCACTCCCCGCTATCCAGAAAGCTAATTTCCTCTATGTAGTGAACGACAAAGATAATATTTTTACGAACCAATTGAAGGATAATCCTGTGTGGAAAGGTCTTGCATTCGTAAAAGAAAATCGGACTTACCCCTTAGGCGGAGGCACATGGTTGTTCGGCGGTCCTCTATCTGCAGAAGTGTTCGCTAATCAGGCAGCTGACCTGTTGAGCAAATGAGTATGATACGAGCTCAAGCGAGCAAAAGAGTGAAGATGTGGAATGGAAAACAAGCAGTGTTAGCGGCCTTTGTATTTATTGGGGGCCCTCTCCTGCTTTTTGCCTTGTTTTTGATTGATATTAGCCTTGGACAAGCGGATTTGAAGGTTCGCACCGTATTCGAAGCGATTGTTAGCCCAACGGATTCACTGGAGCATAATATGGTTCGATACTTGCGTATGCCTCGCGCTATGATGGGCGTGCTGGCTGGCGGAGCATTGGCAGTTGCCGGTGTGCTGCTTCAATCTCTTACTCGCAATCCAATGGCTTCTGCTTCTACGCTCGGGATTAACGCAGGCGCTTATGCCGCTGTTGTTGCAGCAACTGTATTTGCTCCTTCCATGCTGCAGGGCTTCTCGCTATTAGTCGCCCTCCTTGGAGGCATACTTGCAGCTTTGCTCGCTTATTTGCTTGCAGGCGGTATGAAGTCCACTCCCGCAAGAATGGCCTTGGCCGGGATGGCTGTCTCTATGATCTTTGCTTCCGTTACAGGAGCGATGCAGCTGCTCTACGAGAACCAGACAGCAGGTCTCTTCCTGTGGGGCTCTGGAACGTTGACTCAGAATGACTGGAGCGGGTTCTTGTTCAGTTGGCCTTGGATAGCAATCTGTACAGGTATTGCTCTGACACTGGCTCCTTCCATGGATATATTAGCGCTCGGAGATGATACTGCGCGTTCATTGGGACAGAGGGTCGCTCGTACACGCCTTATTGGTTTATTGACGGCTGTGTTCCTGGCTGCTGTTACGGTCAGTGTAGTAGGTCCAATCGGATTTGTTGGACTTATTACCCCTCATTTGATTCGGCTTCTTGGGTTTCGCCGTCATTTGGTTCTGATCCCGGCGTCACTTATATGGGGAGCGGTTGTCGTATTATCAGCTGATGTGTGTGTGCAGCTGTTCATGAAGAAGTTCGGCATCCTGCCTGTAGGGGCGTTTACCGCCTTGATTGGAGCGCCTTTCCTCATATGGCTGACGATAAGAACGATTAAGATGCGATCGGACTCTACGGGTCAGCATGATATGAATGTCGGCATTGCCCGCAGACGCATCCCTTTCAAATGGCTCATGACTGGTACCGTTGTCCTGTTCATTTGTTCGATTGTATTGGCTCTATCGCTTGGGGACTTGAAGTTTAGTCCTGCTGAATTGTTCGCTTTGTTAACGGGCGGAGGCTCTGATTTTGCCAAAAGCATCATAATTGATTTGAGACTTCCCCGTACCTTGGTTGCGGCATTGGCGGGAGCAGCTTTAGCCGCAAGCGGGATGCTGCTGCAAGGCGTGGTGCGTAATCCTTTGGCTGACCCCTCCATAATGGGGGTGACATCGGGCGCGGGTGTAGGAGCTCTGCTCCTCTTAATTGCCTGGCCGCAGATGCCTGTTGCTTTATTGCCGGCGGCAGCATTTGTTGGAGCATTGGCAGCTGCTTCTATCGTGTACTTGATCGCCCGTAAAGGAGGATTTCAACCGATCCGAGTAGCGTTGGGAGGAATTGCAGTGTCGGCATTCGGCACGGCCATCATCCAAGCACTGGTCATCATCTCAGGCTTGAAGGTAGCTGTGGTTCTGGCGTGGATATCTGGCAGCACGTACGCACGAGGTTGGAGTGATTTGTCACAGCTTGTGATATGGCCGATCATACTGCTTCCGCTAGCCTGGTTATTGTGCCGGAAGCTGGATCTACTAGGGTTGGGTGACGAATCTGCAAGCGGATTAGGGATTAATGCGCATAAGACCCGGCTGTTTGCTGCAGCCATAGCCGTTGCACTGGCAGGCGCTGCTGTAGCTGTCGTCGGGACAGTTGGTTTCGTTGGGTTGCTCGCCCCGCATGCGGCACGGATGTTGAGCGGTTACAATCATAAGCGATTGCTGCTGCTGTCCACGTTGATGGGCGCTGTTCTGCTCGTGCTGGCAGATTTGATCGGAAGAGTAGCTTTGGCACCGAAGGAAATACCATCTGGACTTGTGGTAGCGTTAATTGGTGCGCCTTATTTCTTGTGGCTAATGCGTAAAAGCTTGTCGCGTTAATTTCATTTCTCTTATACGAGCTTTCCATCATCATTGTTGATGGGAAGCTTTTTTTGCTATAATGAAGGAACAAATGTTCGTTCATCCTATTAAAGGGGCTATTATGTCAAATACGATTCCATTATCCGTTCGGTATTTAGTCGAATATGTATTCATGAGCGGTAGTATTGACTCTGGATTCCGCACAACGGGCTCGCTTATAGAGGGAACCAGGGCACATCAGAAAATACAGAAGCAATATAGGGAGCAAGATCAGAAGGAGGTCTACTTGTCCGCCGAGATTCCATACAAGGATCTTGTATTTGTGTTGGATGGACGATGCGACGGGCTGTTACAGGCTGACGATCTGATGACAATCGAAGAAATCAAATCAACTGCGAGTGACCTTGATCATATAACGGAAGACCGGTTCCCTGTGCACTGGGCGCAAGCTAAATGTTATGCCTATATGTATGCTAGAGAGCATGGAATGGAGCGAATGGCTGTACAACTAACCTATGTCCATGTGGAGACGGAGGAACAGAAGCGGTTCACAATAGAAGCAACCTTTGAGGAATTGGAGTTATTCGTTCTGGAGACTATACAACAGTACGCTCCTTATGCAGAGATGGTGTTCCAACACAGGCTGGAGCGCGATCAAAGCATCGAAGCTCTGTCTTTTCCATTCGCTGCTTACCGTCAGGGTCAGAAAAAGCTCGCGGCCGGGGTATACAAAAGCATCGACGACAGCTGCAAGCTGTTCGCAAGAGCTCCGACCGGTATAGGCAAGACAATCTCTACTACCTTCCCGACCATCAAAGCTATTGGAAAAGGACTGCTGCAGCGCTTTTTTTATTTAACCGCCAAGACGATTACGAGAACTGCCGCCGAAGAGGCTTTTTCTTTGATGCAGTCCAAGGGCTTACACCTTCATACCGTCACGCTCACAGCAAAGGACAAAATATGTTTTCAAGAACAAGTAAGCTGCAGGAAGGAAGATTGCCTATACGCGGATGGGTATTATGATCGGATCAATACTGCTGTTCTAGATATTTTATCTAATGAAACACTGATCACACGGCCCGTTATTGAAAGCTATGCCCGCAAGCACACCGTCTGCCCGTTCGAATTCTCATTAGATGTTTCTTATGCGGCGGATGCGGTCATTTGCGATTACAATTATATATTCGATCCACGGATATCCTTGAAGCGGTTATTCGCCGAACAGAAGAAACAAACGGCAGTCCTTGTAGACGAAGCACATAATTTAGTAGATCGTGCGAGGGAGATGTTCTCCGCAGCTCTTGTCAAATCTGATTTCTTGGAAGTTGTGCGCGCCTTTAAGGGAGTGAACTCGGAGCTTCATCAGGCGGCAAAAGCTGTGAATGATTATTTCATTGCTTGCCGAAAAGAGTTCTCAGACAAATTTTACGTTGTCCAAGAACGGCCTCAGTTATTGAGCGGGCTCATTGAAGCATTCGTTGTGCAAGCCGAGAAGCAACTAGCTGTCTATCCTTCGAATCAGACACTGCCTCTGCTGCTCGACACTTACTATGCCTCCCAAGCCTATTTAAGGGCTGATAAGTTATATGATGAGCGGTATGTTACGTACTACGAGATTGTCAGAAATGATGTTCGTGTGAAGCTGTTCTGTCTGGATCCCTCTTATTTGCTGCAACAAATGGGTAAAGGCTATAGATCCCATATTTATTTCTCAGCGACATTATCGCCAGGTTCCTATTATATGGATATGTTGGGAGCGGGTCCTGAGGATTACAAGTTATCGATACCATCACCATTCTCGAAGGAACAGCTGGATGTATCGATTCAGCCCTTATCTACGCGTTACCATGATCGGGAAAGAACCAAGGGACCATTAGTGGAGCTGCTGCTTCAACTTGTTGAGAATAGTAAAGGGAACTTTTTATTCTTTTTCCCCTCATACGAATATATGAATAGTGTTTATGAGGCTTTTGTAGCGGAAGAGAGAGGGACTAAGATCCGAACTTTATTGCAGCATAATGAAATGACAGAGGAAGAACGGGAGCAGTTTCTATCCTCCTTCGATGCGAGTAATACAAATACCATGGCTGGGTTTGCCGTGATGGGCGGCATATTCTCGGAAGGGATCGACTTGGTCGGAGATCGGCTTATTGGCGTAGCGGTGATAGGGGTAGGATTGCCTCAGATCGGATTGGAGCGCAACATTATCAAGCAATATTTTCAGAGTACAGGGAGGAATGGGTATGATTATGCCTATGTGTTCCCAGGTATTAATAAGGTTCTGCAGGCAGGCGGGAGGTTAATCCGTTCAGAACAAGATCGAGGTATTCTAATGCTCGTGGATGACCGGTATTTGCACCCCCAGTATCAGCGACTATTGCCTGAGGAATGGAGAAGTGAATGAGAGGGAGCCTTTAGTGATTGACACGAAACCAAATGGTTTCGTATAATGAAAAGAGAAACCAAATGGTTTCGTAAATGCAAACAATTAATATTTATCGGAGGAATTAACAGATGGGAAATAACAAACAAACTACGTTGGAAGACATCACCAAAACATTGGTGCTCAAAGCTCCCATTCAGAAAGTCTGGAATGCTGTCGCTACTTCTGAAGGAATTGCAGCCTGGTTCATGCCGAACAATTTTGAACCCGTTAATGGGTATGAATTCGTTCTAAATGCAGGACCTTTCGGCGATTCCCCTTGCAAAGTAACGGAGCTGGATCCTCCGAATCGGCTTTCATTCACATGGGGGAAGGACTGGACGCTAACCTTTGAACTTGTCGATCTGGAAGGAACAACAGAGTTTACTCTCATCCATTCAGGTTGGGATGCAGATAGTGTTACTGAATTCGGCGAGTCACATGCGATTGTGCGTGAGAAAATGTCTGGTGGCTGGAGCGGCCTGACGGTGGCTCTTCGCAACTATGTCGAAGCCTGAGATGGCAGCGCCTGTGCAGAAGCATGATGTCTTCCAGGCCATTGCTGATCCAACCCGCCGCAGCTTGCTGAGACTACTGGTCGATAAAGAGATGCCTGTCACGATAATAAGCGGACATTACTCGATGACTCGTACAGCGGTGTCCAAGCATCTCCGCATACTGGCTGAAGCGGGGCTTGTTAAGGAAAGGAAGGTAGGTAGGGAGACCCGATATCGATTGGATCCTGATCCCCTGCTGGAGCTGAAACGTTGGTTAGCCTTCTTTGACCGGTTTTGGGATAATAAGATGGAAGCTCTAAGGAGGTTTATAGAATCTGACGAGTCGGAAGATCGTGATCCATTGGCCTCGTTAGAGTTGGTAGATAAGATGGAACCGAAACGGAAGGCAACAATTGAATAAATTAATTAAAGAGGTCCATTACGGGCCTCTTTTGTTTTATAGTAGAGGAAGCGTGTATGTGATTATGCTGGCCTTAAAAGTTTAATGAAGAGTAATTAGATATAGTACTGTTAGTTATGTTTGACGGAGGTGAGTATGATGAAGATGAAGATCAAATCCATGAGTCTCTTAATAGGAGTTCTTACTCTCATTTGGCTGTTGATCAGATACCCCTATCTAGGAGAAGAAAGACAGCAAGAGGCGGGGATCTATTTCAGCCATATGGAGAATACATCGCTTGTTAATGAAGTTCCTTATATCCCCTTTGGCCACACAGAGAATACTGCGATATTCGAGACGACTATTACGGAGGCTGCAGATTATCAGATTCCAAGCAATATTATTGATGTACCTGCAATGAATCAGTTTCCAGAATTATATAACGGCTGCGAGATTACCAGTCTTGCGATGCTGCTGAATTTCATGCAAATTCCTGTCGATAAGATGGATCTTATCGGCCTTCTGCCTGTGGATCCTACACCAATAGAAAAGGGTGAAAATGGTGAAATTCAGGTATGGGGGGATCCCGATGCGGGATTCGTGGGAGATATTACAGGCAATACGATGGGATATGGGGTTTATGTAAATCCGATTGCTGAGACACTGGAAGCCTTATACGAGCCTGGCGCGCTTATTTTAAGCGGACAAGATTTTACTGAAATCGAGAAGATTGTTGCCGCAGGTAAACCAGTTATTGTATGGAACACAGACTCCTTCTACCCTGCCAATGAAAAGATAACCTGGTTGACACCCGAAGGCAAGGAAATATCGGCCTCGTTAAATGAACATTGCGTGGTGATTGTAGGATTTGATGATCAATATGTTTACTTGAATAACCCTATGGATGCGAGAAAGGGGCAGCAAGTAGGGAAACAAGCCTTCATTGAGGCTTGGGAACAGATGGGAAGTCAAGCGCTGACTTACGCAGAGTAAGACGCTTGATCCGGCTTTCGGCTAGCCGAGAACAAATTGCTCAGGTGCAGTCAAGTCAAATCAAGTTCGCCTGACATCCTTCTGAAGGTTGTCTTTCTTTCGAACTAATGTCTGATAGACCCAGACGGCATTCACAACTAACAGCGCACTGGCGATATAGAAAATACCTCGGATGCCTATAAAAGCGGATAATGCTCCCCCAACGATTGGTCCAATCATGTTACCCAGACTGAGAAAGCTGCTGTTGAAACTATAGGCGCGGCTCTCCATCCCATCAGGCGTGAATTTACGAATTAACGCATTAACGGAAGGGAGCAGCCCTCCCATGAAGATCCCGAGCATGAAACGAACGGCGAAGAGCTGCCATACATTCAGCACCAATGCTTGCGGGATGAATGTAAGAGCCGAACCGATTAATGAGAATAGCAATATTTTGACTTGCCCAATACGATCACCCAATCGTCCTAGAAGCGGAGAGGCGATCATATTAGAGATGCCTGTAATTGACCCGACTAATCCGGCGAAGAAAGCTAGATATTCACCCTTGCCGTGAAGCTCCTGCACGAACAATGGCATTAACGGCATCGAACTTAACAAGGAGAATTGAATAAGCAAGGTGACGGTGAAAAGCGCCATTAATTGCGGAATCCCGCTTAATTCCTTGAACCCTGCAATAATCGAGACACTTGGTTTCCTTGCAGCATCCGCCAGGTTGAAGTTCTCTTTGACGACGAATAACGCTAACATCGATGCGATAAAGAGCAATCCGCCCGTAATGTAGAATATGGGACGGAAGCCAATCCACTCTGCTAGCAGTCCCCCCATTAAAGGACCCAGAATCGTGCCGGCGACTCCTCCTGATTGGAGGGTCCCCATTGCAAAGCCCATACGATTCTTAGGTGCAGTCGCTGACATTAAGGCAACAGCCGCCGGGACGTACCCAGCAATCGTGCCGTTAAGAATACGCAAGAAGAGTAGGTGCCACACATTGCCTGCCAGTCCCATTAAGGCCATGACGATAGCCATCCCGAAGCCGGATCGAAGCAGCATCACCTTACGTCCATAACGATCGGCTAACTTTCCCCATAACGGCTGGAAAAAGAACGAAGTGATGAAGTTTCCGGCGAACACTAAGCCTGCCCAGAAGGATACTTTATTCGGATCCGTAATGCCCAATTCTTGAATATATAAAGGTAAGAAAGGAATAACCATCGTCATTCCAGCCATTACCAAAAACTGACCGAACCATAGTACGATCAGATTAAGTTTCCAGTTTGCCATTAAGTTGCCTCCAGGTGTTCCATGATGCATGCTTTATTATAGCATTAACGATGGACAATCATACAAGTTATTTGGTATTGTATGGGTATTACATAAGACATACTTACGATTACGGTCTGGGTAACTGGCGAAGCGTGGAGTACCACGGGGGAGCCCTGACTGTCATAATACCGTTCGCCTGGGTAGAGTATTTGGAGCTGACTTGAGGCCTGCTAATGCAGGAAGCCGTCAACTTGGAATGCTTTTTTTTGTGTTTCTGGATCATCTCACACAATGAAGGAGAGGATTAGGAATGAGTATTCAATTGCGAGGAAAAGCTGTTGCCGAGGAACGTTATGAAATTGTAAAAGGTAAGCTTGAGCTGCTGCGGCAGAAGAATGAGACGATTAATCTGGCTGTGCTCCTGGTAACAGGCGATCCAGCTTCGGCTTATTATGTGCAGGCCAAGCGACGAATTGCGGAAAGGCTTGGGATTGGATTTCATTTATATGAATTCAGCCCGGCATGTTTGGAGACAGAGTTGATTAATTGTATTCAACAATTGAACGAAGATCGTTCCATTCATGGCATCATGCTGGAGCTGCCGTTACCGCGCCATATTGCTACGGCACGAATAACAGAATTGCTGTCTCCCTGCAAGGATGTAGATGGCGTAACTCCAGCAAATAAGCTGGCACTGCTCACAGGTGCTCCAGGTCTTGTACCTGCAACACCACAAGCTTGTATTATGCTGGCCCAACATTACGGATATCCACTAGAGGGTCGCAATGTAACTCTAGTTGGCCGTGGACAAACGGTCGGGATGCCGCTATTTCATCTATTACAGCGAGAAAATGCAACAGTCACTGTCTGTCATTCTAGAACACCGAATATCAAGCATCACCTAGCACATGCAGACCTCGTTTTCGTAGCGGTCGGCTCCCCGGGGATTATCAACCAAGAAATGACTCATGAACGTCATGTCATTATTGATGCAGGCATCAATGAGCTGCCTGATGGTTCAATCGTCGGAGATGTTGAGGCTTCAGTAGGTGAGATTATTGCGGCCTTTACTCCTACACCAGGCGGCGTGGGATCGCTGACAACCGCGATCTTATTCGAAAATGTGCTAAAGGCATACGAAATGAAAGCAACTATGGAAGTGCAGGGAGGAATGAACGATGAGTGAGACCAATCAGCCGCAGCTGGATCATAGTATTCGATCTTTTCTGCAATCAGCGAGTGCAGCAAAACCGACACCAGGGGGAGGAAGCATAGCAGCACTTGTAGGTGCGTTAGGTGCTTCCATGGCCGCAATGGCCGCTAACTTTTCTACTGGTGCGAGGTTCAGCTCGATATCAGAACAAGTGGACGATGCTTTAAGACATTTACAACAAACGGATAGGGATTGCGAGGATTTACTCGAGGCAGATATTGTTTCCTTTGAGCGGTACATGACAGCAATGAAATTACCCCAAGTGACAGAGGAGCAAAAAGAAATACGCAAGCAAGCAATTCTTACAGCGTCCATGGAAGCTGTTTCTATACCTCTTCGTTTGATGGAAGTGTGTCTAGAGGCATTGAGAGTAACGGAAGTGTTAGCGCCTCTTGCCAATAAGAACGTCATCTCCGATCTAGGAATTGGGGCATTACTATTCGAGGCTTCAGCTCAATCCGCGTTGCTTACAGTGGACATCAATCTGGCTGCGATGCAGGCTTCTGAGCTGCGCAGTGAATATAAACATAAGAGTGAAGGCCTGATAAGTGACATCGTGCGACTGAAGGACAATATCGTCCAACAGGTTAGACAGCGGATCATGCAATAGGAACGGAAATATAGTCCAATAAAACGCAAGACAAAACATCCATACTATGGTAATTTGTTCGGAGAAGCTTAACAAAATGACTATCTGGATTATTTATCTCGACTGGGCGACAAGTTCCACATCACGTTCGAGCATAATCCTGCAAAAGTGTCCAGGGAGGAGCTTGCTCAATGTTACGAGTGTGCCGCCTTGCTTATTCAAAAAAGATTGGAGATCACAACTACTCATGAGTAAACCGAACATAGCTCTCTTCGCGTCACATAATGGTTCGAATGTCCAAGCTATTCTTGATGCATGCCAAGCAGGTATTCTGGAAGCTCAAGTATGTGCAGTGATCAGCAATAATTCAGGCTCCTACGCTTTGGAACGGGCTCGACTCCACGATGTACCGGCCTTCCACTTAAGCTCAAAAGCATATCCGGACGAGCAGGATCTGGATGAAGCAATCTTGCGAACCTTATCTGAACAGGATGCGGACTGGATTGTTCTCGCAGGGTATATGAAGAAGTTAGGTCCAAAGACATTAGGGCGTTACTCGAATAAGGTGGTTAATACGCATCCCTCCTTGCTTCCTAAGTTCGGCGGGCACGGCATGTTCGGGATGTTTGTTCATGAAGCGGTTCTGGCAGCAGGCGAGAAGGTTACAGGCATTACGGTTCATCTGGTAAATGAAGAGTATGATGAGGGACCGATCATTGCACAGAGTGAAGTGCCCGTCTTGGCAGGAGATACGGTTGAGACTCTAAGCGCAAGAGTGCAGGAGAGGGAACGCGAATTTTATGTCGAGACCATTAATAAGCTTTGCCGGGGAAACTATCAGAACAAATGATGCAACTGTTACGTAACGTATTGTAGCCTCTAATCTATCGAAATCTGCTATAATAGACTATGATATTCGACGATGGGGAGTTACAGATGAGAGAATCCAGAACAGAAAGACATAAGAACAGCAAACAAAAAACCCGTATATGGGGACGTAAACAATTTGTGCCTTATGCAGCCTTGCTCCTGTTAGCCGTATTCATTCTAACGGTGTGGGCGATGACGAATCGTGATCCGGGAGGGCAGACCGCCCAACCAGAACCGACTCTGGCTAAGCCTAGTCCCGGAACCAATTCGGACAATAAGCCAAGTATCACTCCAAGTCCCAGCAGCCCTAAGCTACCAGATAGCAGTAAAGAGACTGCCATGCCCAGTGCAACTCCTACTCCAGCTCCAACAACCACTACTACCCCTGCACCTGGCGGAAATGGGAATTCGAGCGGCGGGACGGGCAACACCGGTGCAGTAACATGGCCTGGTGATGACTCGCGGGTGAGGCTGTCCTTCGTGGGAGACGTGATATTCGCAAGCACCGTTGAGTACATATTGCAGGACAAAGGTTTCGATTATCCTTATTCGAGTGTAAAGCCTTTTCTGCAAGAGGCTGATCTTACTATTGCTAACCTCGAAAGTCCGATAACGAAACGCGGTGACGAGCAGAAGAAAGAGTATGTGTACCGATCACCTCCTGAAGCTTTACCGGCTTTCAAGGAAGCGGGCTTCGATCTGGTCAATCTGGCGAACAATCATATTTTGGATTATGGAGTAGAAGGTTTGTTAGATACATTCGACAATCTGGATAAAGCCGGTCTGAAGAGGGTAGGCGCAGGCCGCAATGTCAAAGAAGCGTTCCAGCCCGTTGTGATCGAGAAGAAAGGGATGAAGATTGCTTTTGTTTCTTTCAGTAAAGTGGTTCCTACTGCTGATTGGAAGGCTGGTAAATATCCTGATGGCAAGGATCGGCCAGGAGTAGCGGACACATATGCACTGGAGATGCCTCTCGAATCGATTCGACAAGCCAAAAGTATGGCGGATATTGTAATCGTAATTGCTCATTGGGGAGTGGAGCGTAATGATCTGCCGGAGGCTTACCAGAAAGAATACGCAAGAAAATACATTGACGCGGGAGCGGACCTGATTATCGGCGGACACCCGCATGTCCTGCAAGGCTTTGAGTCTTACAAGGGAAAGTGGATTGCCTATAGCCTGGGTAATTTCTTGTTCACGACTAGATCCGATGCGCCCAAAACATGGGATTCTACCGTGCTCCAAGCTTCCTGCTCGAAGCAAGATGGCTGTGAGTTGAAGATGGTCCCTGTGTTGACCAAGTGGGCTCTGCCGCAAATTATGCAGCAACCAGAGAGCATTAAATTGTTCGAGCGGCTGTCCAGTATTTCATTCGGAGCAATCGTGGATAAGGATGGCATGGTTCGTAAAAAGTAGACTTGTGTCAATCATTCGAAGATAGGCAGGGGACAAGAGAAAATGTTGGAGCAAATCAAAAATATTTATTGCATCGGAAGAAATTACAAGGCTCACGCATTGGAGCTTGGGAACGCCGTTCCGGACCAACCGATGTTATTCGGGAAGCCGACTCATGCGTTAATTGCTATGGATGGCAGTGATATCGTGCTACCCGGCGGCTCTGGCGAAATTCACTATGAAGCAGAGCTCATTATTCATATTGCCCGCCCTTACGAGGCAGGTATCCGTGTAGATGAGCTGGTTGATCGCTATGCGCTCGGTATAGACTTTACCCTTCGGGATGTCCAAGCGGAGCTGAAGAAGAAAGGCCACCCATGGCTTGCTGCCAAAGGTTTCCGTCACTCAGCCCCGATTAGCGTGTTCCGTACATTCCCAGGCTTCGCTGCTGTGCAAGAGGAAGATTTCACTCTGCAGAAGAATGGCGTTGAAGTTCAACGGGGCAATGTGAAGAATATGATCTTCGACCTGCAGGTGATTGTCGATTTCACGGCTCGTCACTTCGGTCTCGGTAAGGGCGATATTATTTATACTGGTACCCCTGAAGGTGTAGGAGCTGTAGCGGATGGCGATTTGCTCGAGCTTCGTTGGGGATCCGAATTGTGGGGAGCTAGCACGGTCCGTTTGAACGGGTGAGCAACTTACAAATAATTAAGAACCTGGCCATTGGCCAGGTTCTTTCGTTGTGTGATGACATGGACTCCGGGAGCCGAACGAGTGAAATATGCGGGAAAAGTCCTGTTAAAATGGGCTCCGGGGGTCGAACGATTTAGCAGGTTGAGTTGGACGTAAAATAGTGGAGATGAATGGTTGTTGAATGAGTGGAAATTGCTTTAATGAGCTAAAGTAGATGTCGAAGAATTATACATAGATAGGTAAATTGAGCCTGTTTTCAGCTGTAGATGTATAAAATTTCGACATCTAGACCTGAAAAGGGCAAGAATTGGGGTGAAATAAGGCCGATTCCGATCAAATGCAGCTTTAGATGTACAATTCTTCGACATCTAGAAGCTGAAAAGAGTCATTTTTAGTCGTCTATGTCGAATTTTTATACATCTAACATTGTCGTTGGGTATCAGAACCGATTTGAAGATGTTCTTGCAGCAAACCTGGAGGCAGAACGTAACTCCCAGAGAGAAAGAAGCACAAAAAGGGCGTGGGGATGGAGTGGAGAAACGAAGTGGTTGCCTTTGTACTTGAATGCTCACCATATAATAATATAATCCAAGAATTCAAGTAGAAAGCAATCGTAACTCATCCCTTATGCCCTCCCACGCGCCAATCTGAACTCAACCGTCAAGGACCTCTAGATGGCCTGCTCCAGAGTTTTCCTTAGAAACACTTAACTCGACTGCTGCTCCAAAATATTATCGGCGTATCGATCGCGAATGTCCAGTATCTTGGGTAAGCATTCCATAAAGGCATCAACGACTGCCGGATCGAAATGGTGGCCGCGTTCTTCTTTGAACAGATTCAGAATTCGATCCAGTTCCCAGGCTTTTTTGTACACCCGATCGCTAGCCAAGGCATCGAACACATCGGCAATTCCCGTAATACGGCCGAAAATATGAATATCTTCTCCGGCTAATCCATGCGGATACCCTTTGCCATTCCACTTCTCGTGGTGCTGCTCGGCTACGATAGCTGCTGTTTTGAGGATGTGCCGCTTGGAATTTTTGAGCAGGTTGTAGCCAATATCGGTATGAGTCTTCATAATATCGTATTCTTCTTCCGTCAGCTTACCCGGCTTCTTCAAGACGGAATCAGGTATTGCCACTTTTCCTATATCATGCATAGGGGAGGCCATCTTAAGCAGCTCGCAATCGGCCTGGCTCATTCCTAGTGCCTGAGCGAGAATATAGGAATATTCGGCTACACGCTTGACGTGATTACCCGTTTCCTTGGAGCGGCTTTCTCCGATCTCACCCATCGTAAATATTATTTCCTTCTGTGTTTCTTCAATTTCTTCAGCAAGCATGGCAGATTCAATGGACTTACCGGAATAAGAAGCAGCAAGCGTCAAATTACGCAGGTCTTTATCTGAAAACACTTGGCTCGGTGTCATTTTATTAATCGCCTGATAGCAGCCCATGATCTCCCCGCTGTTATTACGGAATGGGATGACCATCATGGCTTTGGTCGAATATCCTGTAATCTGATCGGTCTTGAGTGCTCCATTGACTAATACTTCCCTGTAAGGAATGTTCGTATAGGCATCGTCGATAAAAATGGGCTCGCCCGTAGCGATACTGTGCCCAGCCAGTCCGGCACCAAAAGGGATACGCAGCTCAGACACACCATGTGCAACCTTGGTCCATAGTTCCCCACGCTGTGAATCAAGAAGCCACACCGTACATCGATCGGCGACGACGATTTCTTTGCCCATATCGGCCATTAACGTTAGAACATTGTCGAGATTGCGCTCGTTGGCAATTTTGGCGGCGTAGCTAAGAATGACCTGGAGAAGCTCTTCCGAATCAAGGTCTCGCTTAATCCGGGGGGTATCAAATTCATAAGTTTCGTGCACGATAACACTCCTCGCCCCATCTTCATTTTATGACGCTTATTCACACCTTTAAGGTTGAACCTTATATCCTACGCCCCATACGATCTTAATATATTGCGGTACTTTCGGTTCAAGTTCCACTTTTTCGCGTAAAATCAACAATATGTACGTCAACTGACTGTTCCGTTACAAAAGATTCGAACGAGTCTAACATTATTAATAATTCCTATCGCCTAAAATCCTCATAAATGTTAAGAAACTGTTAGCGGGGATAGGTCTTTTAACCAGTAAAAGGAAATATTTATCCTACCTTTTTACTATACTATATGCCCAAATGATCGTCTAGTAGAGTTGAATCATTGTGGCTCTGTTGATTGCTTTTGGTATAATGGGAACAATAGAATGTGCAAGTAGAGTACATAAGAGCAGGGGTAAGCACGCAAACCGATTCGGGATATTACAATGCACAGATAGATCGGACAGAACAGGAGCGGGAATGATGGATAATAGTTGGTGGATAGGTCTAATTGGAAGTGGGTTGATTGCTGGAGCAGCTTATGCGAAAAGGTCTTTGACGGCTTCTGGAGCTATCTCCGCTATCGTACTGGGGACGTTGCTGTATGCGTGGGGGAGTGCGGCCTGGTTCGGTACGCTGATCGCATTCTTTCTCTCTTCGACCCTGCTGTCCAAGTGGAAGCAAAGAGCAAAGGAGTCAGCGGAGAGCGGATTCGAGAAATCGGGTCATCGCGATGCCGTGCAGGTGTGGGCAAATGGTGGGTTGGCTCTGCTGTTGTGCGTGGGCCATGCAATCTGGGCGCACCCAGTCTGGTATGCGGCTTTTGTTGGCGTGCTCGCTGCGGTCAATGCGGATACGTGGGCGACGGAGATCGGCAGCCTGAGCAAGACAGCGCCTCGGTCCATTCTGACCGGGCGCAAAGTACTGAAGGGCACGTCCGGAGGCGTGACCCTGCTTGGTCTTACCGCCACGGCAGCTGGCGGTCTATTCATCGGTGCAGCAGCCTGGGCGCTGCACCAGCTGGAAGCAGCACTGGCTGGAGGTGACCCAGCCAGTGCTGCCGCGCTAAGCGCATCAGCATTTGGCCTCGGCCAACTGCTGATGCTGGGCGCGCTCGGCGGAGCCGCCGGCTCGCTGGCGGACTCCGCCCTCGGGGCCGCGTGGCAGCGGATGAACCGCTGCCGCGTATGCGGCCGAGAGGTCGAGGCGCGCGAGCATTGCGGCGCGCCGACAGTGCACGCCCGCGGGCTGCCGTTCCTCGGGAACGACGCCGTCAACGTGCTAGGCTCCCTCATTGGAGGAGCCTTAGCTGCTTGCGCCGGTGCGCTGCTGTTCTAGCGGTTGCTCCGCCTGCGCCTTCAGGATACTTCCAGATACAGCTTAGTCCCGTCGCGGTATTGGAAGATTGCGACTTGGCTCATCAGTTGAATAGATAAGATTTGTTTGAATTTTTTGCGGAATTCAAAGTTATATTCTAATTCTGTAAGTTTATCGTTTAGTCGTTTAAGGCCGGCAGGGGTACCATACTGATGGACAGGAATCGATTTGTTCTTGAAAGAAATTACAGCTGTGTTCATCATTGTCATCATCCTTTCGTTACTTTGTACCCTTTTAATCTACTAAATAAACATAAGGACACGATGAAAATAAGATGAAAATAAAATTTAAATTCTTAGTACTTGCCTAATATTTATCCTTTATGCTAACGAGAAGCATTCATTCACTGACCAGACATAACGGAGGGATCACCTTGATTCGAGATTTGTTCGTCAATATTGCCTTGTTGACCGTGTTTATATTTTTCGCCGGTCAATGGTTTTTGAAAGCGGATTCGGAGACTAGAGCCCTTCTGCGTTACAAGTTGATGATCGGCGGCATCATGGGAGTATTCGGCATCGTGCTATTGTTTGCAGGTATCCATATCGAAGGCAATAACATGTTGGATCTCAGGCATCAAACCGTATTTGCGGCCGCAGCACTAGGGGGGTTACCTGCTTCACTCACAGCGTGTCTCCTTATCGTAATGGGAAGAATGATCATGGATTTCTCCTCCAGTCTACCTGCCGTGATCACGGGTGTCCTTGTTGCGGTTAGCGCAGGTATCATTAGCAACAAAGTGCCTGCCTACAGCAAAAAATGGACAGCTTTCCTGAGCGTCTTCGTCGTGATATTTGTCGTGGATCTGTCCCTTATATTTTCATTTTCTTTTATCGATATTGTCCTTCCATTCCTGCTAATGAATATTTTGTGCGGGGTTTTTGTTGCGGCTTTCCTGCATCATTTGAAGCATTCCAATGGACTGATTGAGCAAGTGCAGAACGTGCAGAAGGAGCTGCTGGATATTTTGCATCTGCAGCCTGGGTTCACATTCAAATTTCGCAAGGAGCAAGGCCGGTTTATACATACAATGGCGGAAGGTCAGCTGCTCTACCAGATCGGAATCGTTCCAGCGGATATAGTGGGGCAACCGTATGTCTCTGGCATGCATTTGCCGGAAGATATAGCGAAGTATATGTTCGGACACTACGAGAGAGCCTGGAGCGGGGAAAGAGTGATGTTCGAAGTTACTTTCAAAGGGTATACGGCCTTAGTGACCCTGGAGCCCATTCTATCGAAAAATGGACAAGTCAAAGAAGTCATCTGTGGAGGAGTGAACATTACTGAACGCAAAAATGCAGAAAAAACATTGGTGGAGAATGAGCTGAGATATAGAACATTAGTGGATAGCCTGGAGGATATGATATTCGGATTCGATGAACAGGGAGTGATTACCTCGGCGAATCAGAAAATCGTGGATATGCTGGGTATCCCCTTCAAGCATATAATAGGCCGTACATTTGTCGATCTTTTCAGCAGCAAGCATAAAGAGGAATGGGAACAATATTTCAACAGAGCTTTGCATGAACGCCGAAGGATCCGTTTTGAGCTCGATATCCAGCTGCCGCTAAGCACGGCTCTCAACAGTACTTATTCGGTTACGCTCTCTCCGGTGTTCGGGGCGGACGCTTCGTTCACGAGCCTTACATGTACAATTCATGATTTGACAGACATTATCAAGAAGAAAGAAGCGGATGAAGCTAATCTGGCGAAGAGCGAGTTTCTGGCAAGAATGAGCCATGAGATCAGAACCCCCCTCAGCGGGATAATTGGAATTACCGAGCTGCTAGGGAAGACACAATTAACGGCCAATCAGCAAAATTACTTGAAAAAAATACAATCTTCCTCACACGCGCTGTTACATATTATTAATGAGATTCTGGATTTCTCCAAAGTAGAAGCAGGCAAGCTGAGATTAGATGAGCAGCGGTTTTATTTTATGGACATGATCCAGAGGCTCTCTGGAACTATATCTATCTTTATGGGAAAGCAGCAAATCGAGTTTGTTATGGATACACCAGATGGAATGCCGGATGTCCTGATTGGGGATTCTTTGAGGCTGGAGCAGGTGCTGCTTAATTTATGCGGGAATGCGATAAAGTTCACAGACAAAGGACTAGTTACGCTTCGCATAACCAAAGTGTGTCCTGAATGGCGGGAGCCGTCTAGCAAAGAGCTCAGGCTGCGTTTTGAGGTAGAAGATACCGGAATCGGGATTTCGCAAGAACAGATCGGTCATTTATTTCAACCTTTTTCCCAAGCGGATGGCTCGACAAGCCGTAAATACGGAGGGACAGGTCTCGGCCTAGTCATTTCGAAGAGCTTGATTGGACTTTTGGGAGGGGAGCTGTCCGTATATAGTGTGTTGGGAAAAGGAAGCCGGTTCTCATTCGAGCTTCACTTCCAGCTGCCGGAAGATGCTAAGGTAGAGCCCTATCACCTGGCCCGGAGTCATAAAGGTTTACGGGTCATGGTGCTCGAGGATTCCGCTATTGTGTACGAACAGCTCCAGGCGGCTCTGGGAGGGCTTCAGCTGCAGCCTGTACGCGTCAAATCCTGGAAGGATGCTATGATGACACTTGCGCATACGGATCCGAACGATTCTTGGGCACTTATTCTGGCGGATATGGAAATGGATGATATGTACGGGATCGACACCTGGCAAGCGCTAAAAGAAGCAGCTATGATGACCGATACCTTGACAATCGCGATGACGTCTGTGTATGGTCGTGAGGAATTAATCGGACTTGAGGCAGCTAGTCGGCCGGATGCGACACTAGTAAAACCTATCAGCCGTTACAACTTATTAGATGCCCTTCAGGCCGTGTTGGATGACCCAAAAACATATGCTTCACCAAATCGGAATCCTCATGCTATAGAAACGAAAGTGCCGAGTAAAAAATCAGCCGGCCGGATTCTGCTTGCTGAAGATAATGAGATAAATGAGCTGGTTGCCACCGAATTGTTGAAGGAGTGGGGGTATAAGGTAGAAGTCGCTCACAACGGGCTTGAAGTGCTGCAAAAGCTGCAGCAGGGAGAGTGGGACTTGGTATTAATGGATATTCATATGCCCGAAATGGACGGGTATGAAGCGACAAGACGAATCCGGGCGAATACCTATTATGACGATATGCCGATTATTGCACTTACCGCTAATGTAATCAAATCCAATCAAGACACTTTTTATCGGATCGGAATGAATGATATTATTACGAAACCCATTGATGTGGAAGTCATGAGACTTACGGTGCGTAAATGGTTAACTCCCGAACCAGCTACGATGGGATCATTGCCCGGGATAGGGTCCAATCCGCAGCTATCGCTTGCGGCAGCAGCAGCGCTTCCTAGTCTTAACGGGATTCATGTAGGTCAAGCTCTTCATCGTCTGGATGGGAAAGTCATGATCTTGATTCACTTGTTAAAAAAGTTCGAAAAAGAGTACCATCACTTCGTAACCGATTTGAACGAAACCATTGAGCAGGGAGAGATGGAGGTTGCAAAGCGGATGCTGCATACTTTAAGAGGCGCTTCAGGGAATCTGTCTGCTTTGGATCTGTTGGCCGCTGCAACGGAGCTTGAGGTTGCTCTAGAAGATAAGCCTGCTTCGGATGATCATCGTATTTTATTGGATCGATTGAATGAGGAGCACTTGCGTGTCCTGGAGTCCATTCGGAGCTTGAAAGAGGAGTAAGATTGGGCAGCATGTTAGTACATATTAAGCAAAACTCATACAAACCTAAATTATATTGGCATCCTACAGGCGGAGCGCAAGCAGTTCGCGGATGACGACCGCTACGCCATCGCGGTTGTGATGCGGCGCAACGATGTTCGCCGAGTCGATTACCGCCGCAGGCGCATGCTCCATCGCCACGCCTAGCTGGGCCCAGCGCAGCATGGCGATGTCGTTCGTATCGTCGCCGAAGGCGGCGACTTGAACAGCGGTGACGCCTAAGAGGCGGCACACCGCTTGCAGGCCGGCGGCTTTGTCGACGCCGGCGGGGTGCACGTCGATCCGGTGGATTTGCGCCGGATCGGAGCTGTAGGCGGCCAGCGTGAAACGCGGGTCCGCCGCCAGCTGTTCGTACAGCCCGCGAATGCAACGGGGCTGTGCCGCTTTGGCTGCGGCAGCGTCTGCTAAGCCAGCTTGTCCTGCGCTGCGATCGACACCGCCTGCATCGCTGACTAGCACTTTCAACCACTCCTCATCTACGTAGCAGCTTGATGACGTCTCTTTTACTTCACCTGCATCGGCTTTCCAATCATATACGCCGCCAACACAATAAGCGCGGTACGATAAGTTGTTATCGAGCGCCATTCGGTGAAGCCATCTTCGCTCTTCATGAGCTAATGAGCTGCGATACAACAGCTCGCCTTCCGAAGTCCACACCTCACACCCATTCGAAGTAACGAATGGCACATTCAGCTTCAATTCCTCAACCAATGGCCGCACCTTCGAAATATGCCTGCCCGTCACTAAAGTAATGGCCATTCCACTTTCGCGGGCTTCCTCGATCGCTTTTCGATTCTCACCAGATAGATGACCGCTTTGATTAAGCAGCGTCCCGTCAAGATCGAATGCAAGCAGCTTAAGCCCGATTTGACCGATTCTGGCTATTTGACGTTGTCGTGTTTGTTTATGTGGATCCTGCTTGAGCTTGTGATCAAACATGCTACATTCCCCCATAAAACAAATTAGGGAGTTGAGTTCCCTTATTGGTAATTTACACCCGATTTTTCAAGAATAAGGGAATAGATGCACCTAGAATAAAAAGTGGACACCCATAACTCGGTAAACAGATAATGAATATACCAAAACCGAGAGGTGTTAACGATGGGCGACAAGAGACAAAGGTATAATGAGACCT